>JBJTSM010000179.1:0-2343 GCA_046076685.1 Planctomycetia bacterium
TCCCGTAGAAGCAGGGCGCGATGATCGGCGGGCAGGCGATGCGGACGTGGATTTCCCTGGCCAGCCCCAGAGACCGCATCCGGCCCAGCAGCACCTTCATCGTCGTGCTTCGCACGATCGAGTCCTCGACGAGGATCACCCGCTTGCCCTCCAGCACCTCGCGTAGCGGGGTGTATTTCGATTCCGCCTTCTGCCGTCGGCTCGAGGCGCCGTCGATGAACGTGCGGCCGGTGTAACGATTGCGGATCAGCCCCTCGACGGAAGGTATCGACAGCCTGTAGGCCATCGCATCGGCTGCCGCCTTGCTCGTGTCCGGAACGGGCACGACGACGGTGTCGGAATCGATGGGGATCGTCTCGAGCCGGGCGAGCTCCTCGCCCAGCTGCTTCCGCGACAGGTAGACGCTCCGTTCGTCCATGGTGCTGGCGACGTTGGCGAAATACACCCACTCGAAGAAACAGTGGGCCTGTCGCGGGCTCTCGGCGAACCGCTCCACCCGCACGCTCGCGCCGTCGACGATCAGGGCTGTGCCCGGCTCGAGCGACCGGATGGACTCGGCCGGAAACCCGAGGTTGAGCAGCGCGACGCTCTCGCTGGCGGCGGCGACCAGCGGCCCCAGCTGGGCGTATTCCATGGGACGGATGCCGAGCGGATCGCGGGCCACGATCATCCGCCCGCAGGCGTCGAGCATCGCGATGTTCCAGGCGCCGTCGAACCGCCGGGAGATGGTCGCCAGCAGCTCGACGGGATCCGGATCGGCGGCGCCCGAAAGCTCGTTGCCGATCGCGTGCATGATCACTTCGGTGTCGTTGTCGCGGGCAAGGTGGTTCTCGTCGTTGGCGAGGATTTCGGCCCGCAGTTCCGGATAGTTGGCCAGCTGGCCGTTGAAACCGAAGGAAAACCACTTCCGCTTCTGGATGTGGGGACGCTCCAGCGGCTGGGCATACCCGCGATCCTCGGCGCCGCAGGTGGCGTAGCGGACGTGGCCGATGGCGGCCCGGCCGGTGTGCTGCGCCATCAGGTTCTCGTATTTGCCGCGGTGGCTGAGACGAAACACCTCGCTCACGCTGCCCACGTCCTTGATCGTGGCCAGCAGCTGGCTGCGCTCGGGATTCCAGACGGTCATGCCGGCGGACAGCTGACCGCGGTTCTGGATGTCGAGCAGCATCCGCGGCACCAGCCGCGAGACCTCTTCCGGCCCCTGCGCCGGGCAGAGGTGGCTGGGATCGGTGCCGTCGCGGCAGGGCAGATGGTAGATGGCTACCAGCCCGCACTCGTGATGCAATTCGCTCAAGCGATCGCCCCGGAAGGGTGCTCCGCAGGTGCCCGACGGTGGGCTGGCCGTGTTCCATGGCTCGGCGCCGCCGCACTATAAACCCTCGGGGCCCGCCTGCTCAACCGTCGACCGCGGCATCCGGCGATTTCCCCGCCGCCCCGGCCGCGGTGACCGTCGCTGTGGCATCACCTCCCCCGACGACGGTACGATGCGGGAGCGAGGTCGCGGCCGGGCCGTGAACGTTCCCTCAGCGTCGCACACCTGCACCACCCCAAAGGCCCATGACCGACCCGCTTCGCCTGGATCTCGCCGCCTCCGCCAGGCTCGTCGTCGTCAAGGTCGGCACCCGTGTGCTCACCGGCCCTGACGGGCTGCTCGACAACGCGCGCATCGAGGCGCTCGGGCGGCAGTTCGACGCCATTCTGGCGCAGGGACGGCAGGTGGTGCTCGTCAGTTCCGGAGCCGTGGGGGCCGGCATGGGGCGGATGGGACTGGCCAAGCGGCCACAGGAACTCGCTCACCTGCAGGCGGTGGCCGCGATCGGCCAGAGCTGCCTGATCGAAGCCTACGAGCGGGTGCTCCGCGCCCAGGGACGGCACGCCGCGCAGGTGCTCCTGGTGGCGGACGATCTCAAGGATCGGGCCCGCTACCTCAACATTCGCAACACCCTGCGGGCCCTGCTCGACTATGGTGCGATTCCCATCATCAATGAAAACGACACCGTGAGCGTCGAGGAGCTGCGGACGAGCTTCGGCGACAACGACCGGCTGGCGGCGCTCGTCGCCACGCTCCTGGGCGCCCACCTGCTCGTGCTCCTCTCCGACGTCGAGGGGCTCTTCGACAGGCACCCGTCCGATCCCTCCGCCACGCGGCTGCTCACCGTGCCGCGGATCGACGCCACCGTGGCGGGATTGGCGAGGGACCGGCTCGGCGGCCTCTCCAAAGGGGGCATGGCCAGCAAGATCGCGGCGGCGGGCATCGTGACCGAGGCCGGGGGCCATTGCGTCATCGCATCGGGCCGCGACGACCACGTGCTCGAACGAATCTGCCGCGGCGAACCGACGGGC
>JBJTSM010000180.1:0-4384 GCA_046076685.1 Planctomycetia bacterium
GCCGGGGGCTTTTATGAGCGCTGCAAGCCCGAATCGCCCATGCAAGCCCGAAGCGCGAGCGCCGGGATCGTTCTTACGGTGTGTCGAGCCGCTTGATCCACACGTTGCGAAACCGGGTCGGGCTCTCGTGATCCTGCAGGAAGAGCGGGCCCTCGCCGGTTGCCAGCAGCTTCTTTTCGACGCCGGTGAGGTAGTCGGTCGCGCCGTGCTTGTAGGGCGTGTAGGGCGACCGCGGCTCGGTGAACCGCAGCTCGTTCTGCACGAGCTTGCCGTTGAGCCAGGCCGTCACGCTGCCCGGCTTCACGATCGTGCCGGCGGCGTCGCGACGCGGCGCGATGAACCGCACGTCGTAGACCTGCCACTCGCCCACGGGCCGGCTCGCGTTCACGATCGGTTTGCCAAACCGATAGAGCCCGCCCTCGTCCTGCTCCGTCGGGGGCTCGACGCCGAACGAGTCGTAGATCTGCATCTCGTAGTGGCCGTGCAGGTAGAGGCCGCTGTTGCCTTTCGCCACGGGAGACGTGAGGAACTCGGCGTGGATGTCGGCATCGCGGAAGACCATCCTCGAGACGATGTGATTGGCGTGCTCGGCGGTCGTCTGCACGACGAGCGTGCCGTCGTCCACCTGCCAGTCGATCGGTCCGCCGGCCATGCCGACGAACGCCGTGAGATCGGTGGTGGCGTCCACCCGTTCCGGCAGAAGCACGACGGCACCCGCCGGCGGCTTGACCGGCAGCGGAGACTGCGGCGGGTGAAAGGCGGGGTAGCCATCGGCCGGCGGCGGCTCCTGCTTGCGGACCGTGCGGTCGGCGAAGTCGGCGAACCGGTGCCAGTCGTAGGCGATCAGATCGTGCCGGCCGGTTCGCACGTGGTAGCCGATCGTCTGGCCGATGGGCGTGTCGATCGGCGGATAGTCCGTCGTGCCCAGCCCGACGAGGCCGAAGAGTTGCCAGACGGGCGCGGCGGCGACGCAAGACAGGAACTCGCCGCGCGGGTCGGCCCAGCGGTCTTCGACGGCGCTGGCCACATAGAGCGGCCGGGGGGCCGTCATCGCCAGGAGCGTGTGCTGGTCGCAGGGGAGTTCCGTCTCGCGGCGGGCGTAGGTGGCGAAGGCCGGGCAGAACCAGTGCGGAAACCGTGACGTGATCACGTCGACCGTCTCACCGTAATTCCGCCGGGAGAGGGCCGCGCCTCCGCAGCCCGACTCGTTCGAGGCCACCATCGCGAACCGCTCATCGCAGGCTCCGGCCCAGAGGGCCGCCTTGCCGAGCCGCGAATGGCCGACCACGATCACGCGGGCGGGGTCGACCTCCGGCAGGGTCACGAGCCAGTCGAGGATGCGGGAGAGCTGCCAGGCCCAGGTGGCGATGGCGCCCGGCTCGTCGGCCGGGAGCGTGCCGGTGACGGGCCGGCCGAGTGATTTGAGAGCGCTTTCCGGCCGGCCGTCGGCCCGGTCGGGAAAGACGTCGCCGTAGTAGGCGGTGGCCATCCCAAAGCCGCGGGCCAGCATCGACTCGACCGGCCAGCGTTGGCCGCTCGTGCCGCGGGAGGCCTCGGTGGCGCGGTGGTCGACGATGGCCGCGGCCCGGTCGTCGGGCATCCAGCGGGTCGAGAG
Source organism: Planctomycetia bacterium (assembly GCA_046076685.1). GTDB lineage: Bacteria > Planctomycetota > Planctomycetia > Pirellulales > UBA1268 > CAMCQY01. The sequence continues at coordinate 1,616 of JBJTSM010000180.1, forward strand.
CCGGATGGCCGGATCGGCATGCTCAGCGTGATTCCCGCGGAAGTTGAGATTGAGGAACACCGGCACGCGGCTTCCAAAGCCGCGGCCCGCTGCGGGCTGAGCCCCAGAAGGCGCAGGAAGCCCTGGCAGATAGAGCAGCACCTCCGTGGTCGGCGCGTCGGCGGCGTCGCCCAGCTTGAGCGTGGCCTGCAGCCGCACCGCCGGCACGTCGCCAGGCAGCATCACGTCGGCTCGTTCCACGGTGCCCGCCACGGTGACGGGCACCGGCGGCAGGCGTCGGCCGTAGACGAATCTTTCGAGCTGTTCGAACTGGTGCGGCCGGGCGGTCGTCCGCCAGGCCTCGGCCGAGGCGACCGGCCTGCCATCCGGCCCGGCGAGCACGTCGGGCAGCGTGTAGCTGCGGACGGCCGCCTCGTCGTAGTTGGCGGCCGTCGGCTCCGCCCGAGCCGCGGGCGTGGCCGTCGACAGATGGAGAAGCAGGAGCAGGCAGGCCGCGCGGGGAGTAACCATGTCGCAAATCGTAACGGATCAACTGGCCACCTGCACTTTCGCAGGCGTTCGACCGGTTGGCACACGTGTTCCACGTCTGCTAACCGGTCAGATCCCCCGACCAGAGCCGTTCGAGCACCATCTGCCAGGGCAGGATTTCGATGCGGTCGACGCGGCGGGGCACCGCCTCGAGCGAGGCGACGATCGGCCGGGTGATCGATCCTTCCTCGCACAGGGCGCGGATGCCCCGGAGATCATGGTCGCCGACCGTCGGCTTGGCCTTCACCTCGATCGCCGTCCGGTCATCGAGGATGAAATCGACCTCGAATCCCGATGTGCTCCGCCAGTAATGCAGGGTGAAGGGGCCGGCGTAGTCGCAGTAGGTCCGCAGTTCGTGGTGGAAGAACGCCTCGAACGCCTCGCCGAATTCCGGCGTGCCCGCGGCCACGTGGCGGCGCTGCTGGAGGTGATGGGCGACCCCGATGTCGAAGAAGAAGAATTTGCTGGTCGCGATGGGCTTGCGTTTCACCGTCGCTTTCCAGGCGGGCAGATCCACGCCGAGCAGGGTGTCACGAAGGATCTGGAAGTATTCCTGGACCGTCGCCCGTGGCACCTGGGCGTCGTTGGCGATGTTCGTGTAGTTGATCAGGCGGCCGTTGGCGAGGCCGGCGACCGGCAGGAAGCGGCTGAAGGCCGGCAGGTTACGAACCGTCGCTTCGGCGGCGATCTCCTCCTTGAGATATTGGCCGACGTAGGCTTCGAGGTCGGCCCGCGGGTCGTCCGAGAAGTAGATCGAGGGCAGGAGTCCTGTCTCGAGTGCCTTGGCGAGCGAAAAGGCCTGCCCCAATTCCTGCCACGTGAACGGATGCAGCGTCTTCATCCGGGCGCGTCCCCCGAGCAGGTTGACGCCGCGGGCGAAAAGTCGTCGGGCACTGGAGATGGTGAGCAGGAACCGCACGCCAGGGCTCTTGCGGTATTCGCCATGTGCCAGCCGGTGCGGCAGCCTGGATCGATTGACTAATGACCACTATGGCGACTATAGTCATGTCAGTGGTCAAAACCCGACTCTGGCGCTGCGATGCACACGATCCAGGCATCCGAATTCAAGGCGAAGTGCCTGGCGTTGATGGATGACGTCGCGGCGACGGGGGAGGTCTTGGTCGTCACCAAGAACGGGAAGCCGATCGCCGAACTGCGGCCGTATTCCGGGGGAAAGGTTGACTCGCCATTCGGACTGCATCGGGATCTTCGCGTCATTGGCGATATCGTCGCGCCGATTGCCGCGGATGACTGGAAGGCCTTGGAGTGATCCTGCTCGATACCCACGCCTTGTTGTGGATGGATCGCAACGACGCGATGCTCGGGCCGCAGGCCCGCGGCCTGATCGAGACCAACTGGCGATCCGATGTCGTCGCGGCCAGCGCGATCAGTTTCTGGGAAACGGCCCTGCTGGCCGCTCGCGGCCGCATCGTCCTTCCCGTGCCGGCGGAGGCATGGCGTCTTGATCTCCTGCAGGCAGGGCTGCGCGAGATCGCCGTGGACGGCCGCGTCGCGCTTCTCGCAACCGGCATGGAGGGACTGCATCGCGATCCTGCCGATCGCTTCATCGTGGCGACCGCGCTCCAGCTTGGTGCCACCCTCGTGACCGCGGACACGCAGATTCTGGGATGGGGCGGAGACCTCCTGCGACAGGACGCCACCGCCTGAGAGAAGGGCCCACACGGGCTTGCCGCCGGTCCGCCTGCGGGCTGTGCATCCAACCCCGTTGGCCACAGGCCATGGGCACGGCGTTTGCTCCGTTTGCTCCTGGGACGGGCCAGGGTGGCCGGCACGGCGACCGCGAAGCGTCCCTCCCGCGGATTGCTCCGAAAACACCGCAAAAAAGCCACACACCCATCCGCATCGGAGGTGCCCAATGTTCTTTCTCCGCTCGCACCGGTCGTCACAAAATGCTCCGCGCGTTGCAAAACGCCGCGCCCACCCGGGTCGGGCCCTCGCCGTCGAGGCCCTCGAGGGGCGGCAGATGATGGCGGCCACCCCGACCGGCCACATGGCGATCGGGATGAATCTCGAAAACATCGTGGACTGGTCGCCGGCCTGGACGTTCACCGATGCGTTCCAGTCGTCCCGCGGCTGGATCACCCACGCGGTCGACACGGCCACCGGGCAGATGACCTGGGACGTCGGCCAGACGAACCCCGTGCGGGTGGACGCCAATGGCAACGTCACCGGCCTGGCCACGTTCACGAATGCCGCGGGCCGCACGATGCGGCAGATGGC
>JBJTSM010000181.1:0-2942 GCA_046076685.1 Planctomycetia bacterium
GCGGCTCGTGGCAAAGATCGCCGGCGGCGCGCTGGGCCGCGACGAGGGGGGCTACCGGGCCGAGTTCCTCGACCTCGTCCGCCGGGCCGAGAGCCTCCGGTAACCTATCCCACGGCGGCCAGCCAGCGCTCGGCGTCGAGGGCCGACATACACCCGGTGCCGGCGGCGGAGATCGCCTGACGGTAGTGGTCGTCGGCCACGTCGCCCGCAGCGAACACGCCTTCCACGCTCGTGTCGGTGCGGAAGTGCTTCTTCCACACGATGTATTTCTTGGGCGTGAGCTCGAGAGCACGACGGAGCAGGGCAAGGAGACGAAGCTCGACGTGGCCGGCGTGTTTCTCGCGATCGGCCACACGCCGAACACGGCCTTCCTCGACGGCCAGCTCGAGCTGACTGCCAAGAAGTACATCGTGTGGAAGAAGCACTTCCGCACGGAGACGAGCGTGGACGGGGTGTTTGCGGCGGGCGACGTGGCCGACGACTACTACCGCCAGGCGATCTCCGCGGCGGGGACCGGCTGCATGTCGGCCCTCGATGCGGAGCGTTGGCTCGCGCATGCCTGAGCGGCTCACCGCATCATCCCCGGGTTTCCACCCGGGGCTCGTGTGGAGTGAACGCCGGCCCTACCGCAGCGATTCCGCCTTGCGGACCAGATCGAGGAACTCTGCCCGGTGGCCCCCTTCGTCCCTGCCGAGCGAGTCGCTCGCGATGGCCGCGACCATCGGAAGCGAGGCGTCTCCTTTCTGGTCGTTGTTTCGGAGAATCATGCCAAACGCCGCCACGGCTGCCGCAAACCGCAGATCGGCCGGAGCTTCGGCGAAGGCCGTCCCCCGATCGTTCAGCGGCACCTCGAGCCCCATGCTCTCGCTCTCGCCAGGCCGATTCCACTGCAGTTTCACTGTGAGTAGGTCGCGATCGCCACCGGTCGCCTCGTCGCGGAGGGCAATCTCATAGAGGGCCGTCACGCGATTGCCGGCCACGATCTCACCGGCTTCCTTCGTGTCATTGCGGAAGTCGCGGGTCGCGAAAACCCGGTCCTCGTGGCCCAGCGGCCGATACGACATCACCTCCGCCGGATTGAACGCAACCTCCATTTTTACCTTCTCGGCGATCACCGCCGTGCTGACGGAGCCCTGCTCGACGAGTGCCTTCGATGCGTCGCGGCCCCGGAGGCCAATCCGCACGAGCCGATGGCCTCGGTTCCATGGGCACTCGGTCGCATCGACCGTGACCGAGAAGGGAGTATCGCCTTCGGGATTCGGATAGTCATAGGCAAAGCAGTTCACGAGTTCCTCGATGCGAACGGCGTCGGGAGGCGGCATCCGCCCGGAGTCGAGGAACCGCCGAGCCTGAGCCACCGCGGCAGAATCTCTGGCCTCGGCCAGTGTCTCTTTTTCGAAAACGAGGTCCCGGTCCGACTCGCGCCGCGAAGCGGCTCCTCGCAGCCTCGTGGTGCCGTTTTCCGAGGCCATATCTTTGGCGAATGGCGCGGGTGGTGGGGCAGCCGCTCCCGGGGCGGCGGCAAGGGAGCGAGCGGTCTCTTGGGACTTGGCCTCCCTGTGTTCGATTTCAATGCCCGGTTTCGCCTCGTCAGCCTTGTCCACAGACTGCGACGATGCAGCGGCCGCACGGGCATCCGCCACAAGCCTCTCGCGGGCCGGTTGTTTGTGATTCCGTCCTGCGGGGAGCACGAACGCTACGAGCATCGACGCCGCAATCGCGGCGACGAACCGCATCCACCCGCGGCCGGATGAACGTCGAGGCGATGGATCCGGCCCAGCCACTGCGGCGAGAACGGCCCTCCGGAGTTCGGCCGACCGTACGGGCGCATCGCCATCGAACTCTGCCTTCAGGGCCCCAGCAATCGCCCGAACCTCCGCCACCTGCCGCACCATTTCAGCCTGATTCGGGTCGGCGATCAGCCGCTCCGCCTCGGCTCTCTCGCCCGCGTCGAGTTCGTCCATGGCGTATGCCGTGGCCAGCGACTCCCGCCGTTCGCGCTCGGAGGGCATGAAGGAGTCGTCGTTCGACGCTGCGTCGTTTCGTGGGTCGTCGATGGTCATGGTCTCGCCTCGCTGGCGTTGCTCGATGAGGATGTCTCCGCGGCGAGTATCGGCCGCACGCGGGGATGTCGTCGGAGGGCGGTGATACCGCGATGGACAAGCACGCGAACGTGTCCCTCGGTGCGACCCGTGATCGTGGCGATCTCCTTGTGCGTGAATCCCTCGCACCACAGGTCGATGGTCTCCCGCTGCGGGGCCGGCAAATCGGCGAGCAGTCCACGGACGATGGCGGCGAGATCGTGTCGTTCAGCGACCGCGGCAGGGTCGGCAGAGGAAGGGGCAAGGGCCGCGGGCGTGGGAGCGTCGCCATCGGCATCGACGTGCTGGCGGGCCGCATGGCGCAGGTGGTCGAGGGCCCGATTCCGGCAGACGCGAAAGAGCCACGGGGCGATATGGCCCTCGAGGGTTGCCTGCGACTGCTCGCAGAGCTTCAGAAACGCATGCTGGACGGCATCGGCGGCGAGATCGAAGTCGCCAAGCAGCCGCCGTGCGTAGCGCTGCAGCGGCAGTTCATAGAGGTCGACGGCCTCCAAGACCCAGCCCTTGGAATCGCTCCTCACGGACATCTGCCACTCCCGGCGTCGATCGATCGCTCGTGCTTCTTACCCGAAATCCTTGTCCGCCGTCTGCCAGAACAACGGCGACCATCCCTCGGGCGTTACAGCCCCAAACCGCGTCACAAAAAAACCGGCCGGGAGACATGCTCCCGGCCGGCTATTTCGTAACCACGTCCCGCCCACGGGGTGTTTTTATCGACCCGCTGCCCGCCTGGAGGGCGGGCCTCTCTTCCGGCCGGAGGCCGGCGAGCCCGCGGGGTGTTGTGACCGCGTCGCTGCCCGCCTGGAGGGCGGGCCCCTCTTCCGGCCGGAGGCCGGCAAG
>JBJTSM010000182.1:0-3642 GCA_046076685.1 Planctomycetia bacterium
CCCGGCAGTTCGTCGGCCGCGATGGCCACGACGCCGTCGGCCGTCAACCGCTCGAGCGCAGAGCGAAACATGCCCCGCAGCGCGGCCCGGAAGCTGATTCCCTGCATCGATGCGCGGCCCGTTTCGCCGCCCGCGCCGCTCACCGGCCTGCTCCCGCGGCCGTCGGGAGCGGCACCCGCTTGCAGCCGCTCCAGAGCTGCCCGATGTCCCAGTATTCCCGCGATTCCGCGTCGAAGAGGTGCACCACCACGTCGCCGTAATCGAGCACGATCCAGCGGCCGTCCTCGTAGCCCTCCATGCCCCGGCGGGTATCGTGCATCTCGTGCTTCATCACCTTCTCGATCTCGTCGGCCATGGCATGGAGTTGCCGGCGGCTCGAGCCGGTGGCCACGACGAAGTAGTCGAACACATCGGTGAGTTCGCGGAGATCGAGCACCTGCACGTCGGTGCCGCGGGTCTCCTCGGCCACCCGCGCCGCCACGAGCGCCCGCTCGCGGCCTCGGTCGGGCCGACCGGCACGCGGGGATTCCGCCTTGCTTGAGCCTCCCGCTTGGGCCTGGGGCTCGGCTCTTTTCGGCTCGTCGGTTGTTGTCTGGGCTTTTTTGGCCATGGGGCGGAGTCTACCCGGAATTCCAACGTCTGCGCAACCAGCCGGCCGACGCCCCGCTTGAGGGCAAGGCGGTGCGGGCGGCTCTAGCGTGAGCAGGCCCGTTCCGCCGCCAGAGCGATGCCGGCGAGCACCAGTTCCGGCATCTCGATCGCCCCGGGCAGGGCGTCGCGAACCGCCCCGCGCCAGCCCCCCGTGAGGATGACGTCGGCCTCCGCACCGACCGCGCCGCGGGCCTCCTCGACCAGCCGCGCGATGGCACCGCGAATCCCCCAGCCAATACCGGCCGCGATCGCCTCGTGGGTCGAGCGGCCGGGCATGGCAGGAGGGGATTGCTGTTCCTGCAGGGCCGCCACGGCCGGCAGCCGGCTCGTACCATCGGCCAACGCTCTGGCCATGAGCGCCGGCCCCGGCAGGATGGCCCCGCCCAGAAAAGCCCCGTTCGGCGAGACGACGTCGACCGTCGCGGCCGTACCGCAGTCGACGACGATGGCGGGCCGTCCGGGGCGGCGCACGAGCCCGGCCGCCGCGGCAGCCGCCAGACGATCCACACCCACCTTGTGCGGTTCGGCGACCAGCACCTCGAGAAGCAGGTCGGCATGGCAGATCCGCCGTTGCCGCAGGCTGCGATGCCGGATGGCCGAGAGTTCCGCGATCGCCGCTTCGAGCCGCGCCGCGGCGGCATCGTGCACGCTGGCCACGAGCACCACGGCCGCGGAGGGGGCCACCTGATTGAGCCATTTTTCGAGGTTGTCGGGCCGGAAACCGTGGCTGTCGAGATCCTGACGCCTGGCGACCGCCGGCAGCCGCCGCACTCCCGAGCCCGTGCTGTCGATCCCGCGGTCGGCCAGGACGGCCAGTTTGATCCGGGAGTTGCCCACGTCGGCGAGGAGAACCGTGTCCCCGAGGCTGGCGGGAACGGGTGCGGGAGTTGTCATGAAGCGTGACCCTTGCGAACGGGCACCATCAGAGCATGCCATGCTATGGCGCGTCCAATTGCGTCACGATCGCGGCCAACAGCCGGTCGAGCCCCTGCCCCGTGACGGCGCTCACCGCGATGACGTCGCGGCCGATCGCGGCCGAAAGCGCGGCGCGAATCTCCTCCGCGCCGGGGAGTTCCGCCTTGCTCACCACGACGATCTCCGGCCGCCTGCCCAGCCGCTCGTCATACCGCAGCAGTTCATCGCGAATGGCGGTGTAGTTGATGAGCGGATCGCTGCCGTCGGCCGGGGCCGGCTCGACGACGTGCACGAGGATGCCGGCCCGCTCGACGTGCCGGAGAAACTCGTGCCCCAGGCCGATTCCCGCATGGGCGCCCTCGATCAGGCCCGGCAGGTCGGCCAGCACGAAACTGCGGTCCCGCGATACGGCCACGATCCCGAGCATCGGCTTCTTGGTGGTGAAGGCATAGTCGGCGATCTCGGGCCGGGCCCGCGACAGCCGGGAAAGAAGCGTGCTTTTGCCGGCGTTGGGCTTGCCGACGAGCCCGACGTCGGCGATCACCTTGAGTTCGAGCAGGAGGCGACGGATCTCCCCCTTCTCGCCGGGCGTCGTCTCACGTGGAGCCCGGTTGGTGGACGACTTGAAGTGGAGATTGCCCCACCCCCCTGCCCCGCCCTTGGCGGCCACGATCGACTCGCCGGGGGTGGCGAGGTCCTTGAGCACGAGCCCCGTGGCCTCGTCGATCACGACGGTGCCGGGTGGCACGAGCAGCACGAGATCCTCCGCCATGCGGCCGTGGCAGTTGGCAGGGCCACCGGAATCACCGCTGGCGGCCCGCCATTGCTTGCGATGGGCGAGCGGCGCGAGGGAATCGACGCCCGCCTGCGCCCGCATGATCACGCTGCCGCCGTCGCCGCCGTTGCCGCCGTCGGGACCGCCGAGAGGAATGTATTTTTCCCGGCGAAAGCTCTTGCAGCCGCGGCCGCCGTTGCCCGCCGCCACTTCAATTTGGACGCGGTCTACGAACACGCTCAGCCAGCGAGCACGTTGACGCGCCGGCCCTCGCGGTCGAACCCAACCACGCCGTCCACCAGGGCAAAGAGCGTGAAATCGCTGCCCGTGCCGACGTTCTTGCCGGCGTGGAACTTCGAGCCGACCTGCCGCACCAGGATGTTGCCGGCGCGAACCTGCTGGCCGCCGAACTTCTTCACACCACGCCGCTGGGCGTTCGAGTCACGACCGTTGCGGCTGGAGCCCTGACCTTTTTTATGTGCCATCTGATCGACCGCGTCGTTGCGACGCTCCTCCGGCGATGCTCGGGAAGTCTGCTGGTGTTTTGGAAGCCGGCGATCGCCGGGGCGGCCGTAAGGATCGCCAGATCCTCGCTGCCTCAGTCAATTTCGTACTTGAAATCCCAGGAGTGGTCAATGCCCTCGGGCCATTTGGTCGCTGTGGCGTAAAGCTCGGGCCCGCGCGGCCCAAAGAGGCCGGCGAGCAGTGCCTCCCGCTCGGCCGGCTCCTCCTTTTCCTGCAGTTTTGCCCGGAGGGCGGGCAGAATCACCTCGAAGGCAACCAGGCCGTCGCCGGCGGCGAGCCGCTGGCGATTGACCTCGATGTCTTCGAGCGTGGCCAGCGTGCGGGCCATCGAGAGTTCCCGGGCCAGACTCCCCACCTTGGGGGCGGCCGCACCGAAGAACGCTTCCGCCCGCTGCCGCCGGGGGCCGCCCGGCGGGCTTTTGGCCAGCGACAGGAACACCTTGGCCAACGATTCGAGCGGCTTCTGCTGCACCGCCTCCGGCGTGAGTCCGATGCCCTGCAGCGCCTGCCGCCGAGCCGCATCCCGGTCGGGATCAGCCGGTGCCGCCAGCGCCCGTGACAACTGTTCGAAATGCTCGACGCCCAGATCCCCAAACACGGCCCTCACCAGCGGCCCGCGGCCCGAGGGCTCCTTCACGGTGGCCACCGCCGACACGACCTTGGACAGCGGCACGAGATCGCCCCCGCGCGGCCCTCCTCCATCTTCTCCTTCGGCCGCAACCAGATCCTCCCACGACAGCCCCAGGTCCGCGAGGCCGGCGACCGGCCGCGACCTG
>JBJTSM010000183.1:0-10655 GCA_046076685.1 Planctomycetia bacterium
AAGCTCCCCCCTGCACGAAGCTCGACAGGCTTGGCGGGTGGAGGGCGAATCTCGACCGTGTCGCTCCATGGCGGATCGGCGAAGTCGTCGACTGGTGGCTCGACGCGGGTGTCGCGATGGCGCAGTGGAGGAAGTCCATGATGCGGCCGGATGGAGGGGAACGGGCCGGCACGGCCGATCGGCGGCCGCCGGCTTCCGCGCTGGAGCGTTGGCTTTGGCATACGACCATCCGTCGCCTGCAGGTCGAAGACGACGAGGAATATCCCCCGGTCTTGTGCGTGGATCATGTCGATTCGTGGAAGCTTGGAGGCTCCCGGCCGTCCGGCCTGCGGCCTGGATGGGGCGATCGTGACGCGGGCGGCCCCGATGAATGTCGGTTGGCGCTGTTGGATTGGTGCGGTGATCCCGTGAGGGAACGGGCTGCCTTCGTGCAGGGGGGAGCTTCCTCGCCAGCTGTCGATGATTGGGCCAAGGACTACGAGGCGCGTCAACGAGACTTCGCCAGGTTTGCGTTGCGGCTGATGCGTCGTCGGTGCCGGTTCGCGCCGCAGCACGATCCCAACTCTGACCACGCCTACCGATGGCGGCTGGCGAGCACGGACCAGTCGCCCTCCATGCTGAGGGTTCTCCGCCGTCCGCTGATGATGGGCGACGGCGTCGAGGGCGGCGGGAGCGTCGTCACGGCCGTTCCGGGTTGGTACGTGAGCCCGTGGCCGGCGGCTGTCGTCGAGCAGTGTCGCAAGGTGACCGAAATCGGCCGGCCGCATGGCTCGGTCACCCGTGCGATCGCCGCTGCGGCCGCCGCCTTCACATCGGAGGATCGCAGCTTCGCCCCGCTTCCGCCGTGGAGCCTCGAAGGCCCGGATGGTTTCTCTGGCGTGGCATTTCCCGCTGGCGTCGAGCGGCTTGCCGCCACCGCGCGACTCGCGGTGATCGAGGATGTGATGATGCAGGCAGTTCCTGCCGATGGGCGGGCGATGCCTGCGGGCGTGAAGCCGGTGGGCGGGCTCCGCGATGCGCTCTTCGCGGAGGGCGTCCGCTTGCGCCGGGCGTCCGCCGACGTCGCCGCATGTCGTCGCATTCCGTTCAACGTGGGGAGTCTTCCGACGCGAAGCGAGTCCGCCTCGCTACTCGTGATGGAGGGAGTCGGTTCCAAATCGATCGTCGAGGTTGGGGTCGTGGGCCAGCCGGCCCGCTGCCCCGACGAACTGCTGGCCGCGATCGAAGAATTCGACTGGCGATGGTGGGCCCTGGGGGGCATCCGTGGTGCGTGGGATCGCCGGCAATCCGTCGACCACCTGGCGGGTTTCCCGGCGGCGGCCGAATGGGAGCCCCTGAAGAGCAGCCTGCTCGATCTTGATCCTCAGTCGCCGGATCTGGCGGCGAAGCTCGCGAGCGCATTCAGCACGCTCGACACCTGGCTGGCGAAGGGCTTTGCTTCGCAGGCGGACGGCGCAGAGGCCGCGGTATGGCTCGCGCCGTTGGAGGACCACATTAAAGGCGTCCAGAGCGGCGTCTTGCGGTGGCTCCTGGAAATCGACCCGGCCGGCCAGGGCGGACTGTATCCAAATCGCACGGCCGACGGCTGCATCGATCTCGTCGCCTGCGCAACGGACGGGGCCCGCAGCCATGCCGGGGCCGCGGAGTGGGATGTCACGTGGCGGCGATCAAAAGAGCGATTCGGTGTCCAGATCGGCGAGCCGCGTCTCGAGGGCGGCCGCTTCCGGGCAGCTTTTTCGGCCGGCGAACCGGCGACGGACGCGGATCTTCGCCTGCTGGACTCCATGGGGATCATCTCTCCCGCCGGCCTTCCGTGGGACGAATTCTGGCGGCCGCTGCGGACGAGGGTGATCGCAGGCCTCAACCAAGGCCAGCCGCCCGACTGCGCGGCGGCCATCAAGGAGATGCGGGATTCGTGGAGCGACACGGCGGCGGCCGCCTTCGACGCGTTGGTGAAGATGGCCGTCGCCGGCCAGGCCCGGGCGGTGGAAACCCTGCGGCTGCTCCGGGCAGACTCGCGGTTTGGTTTCGCTTGCCATCCCGCGATCGAATCGGACGGGCAGGGGGTGTCGTTGCGGCCGGCGGTTGTCGGCGATGCGGTCGAGTGGCGCGACGATCCGCAGGTGCCGGTCGATCGTGACATCGAGGTCATGTATGCGTTTGCCCCGGCGCGGGCCCGCCGCATCGTGAGCCGCGGTCAGCCTGCTGAAGCATCGCCCGAGGCGTATGCCGCGAGGTTCGAGGCCGCCACCCCCGCCGGCTCGCCGGCGCGGGCCGCCGCGGAGAGGCTGCGCACCGCGATCGATCGTCGGAGGATGTTTCACGGTGCCCGCGAGGATTCGCTCACCGCGGTGGTCGCCGCCGCCAATTCCCTGGCAGCGTGCGGGCAGGCTGAGGCGTGGGTGACGGCGGCGTTTCAGGAGCTGTCGAACTGCTGCGGGGCGTGCGAAGGAAAGCTCGTGCCCGCCGATTGGAACCCCATCACGGGTGTTTCGGCCAATGGGATTGGGAATCCGAAGGTCGTCTTTCATGGCACGGTGCCGCAGGGCCGTGCCGTGCTGGAGCGGTTTGGCGTGACGACCGCCGCAGGCGAGGAGATCGTCGCCCCCGAGTTCGCCAGGTCGGCGGGCCCGGAACCAGTTGGTTATCCCGAACTCCTGGAGAAGGTGGGCCTGATCACCGTCGAAGGCGAAGCCGTGGCGAAGCTGCGCCAGCAGGTTCTCGATTTTCCGAGGCGAGTGGAGGCCGGGCAGGGAGAGATGGCGATCCCCGGCCTTTTCGACGTCGCCTGGGCTGCAAAGCTGGCGGCTCCCGACCAAGCCGATGTCGAGGCGGCCGTGCAGGCCGTGCACCAGCTTCTCGAGCGGTCGTACGAAATGGTCGTGTTCAGGCCAAAGGTGGTGAGTGAATGTCCGGAGGGGTGGCTGCGGACGCGGGCGAATGGCGAACCCCGCGGCAACCGCGTGGAACTGGTGCGTCCTGGTGTGCGGACGCGAGACAACAAGCTCGTGCGTCCGGCGATCGTGGAAACGGAGTGAATATCATGGCGGTTGCGAAGGAGAGAAAGAGTGTGGGGGCGACTTCGCTGCGTAGTGCGGTCGACGAAGTCTTCGGCCGGTGGCCGGTGTGGCCGTGGTCGGTGCTCGGCCTGATCGTCGTGGGCGGCGCCGTCGGGCTGGTCGTTGGAGCCGCGCTGGTCGGCACGGGCGAGGAGAGCCGGGCCGCCCTGGGCAAGGCGTCGTGCGCAGGCTACGGCCTCGTGGTGGCGGCGACGCTCACGTTGCTGCCGCGGGTCGGGAAGTTGGCGTTCCTGCGATCGGGAGTGGCGCGCAGGCCTGCGAATGTCGACGGCACCTGGTGGCCACTGAAGCTGCTTGCTCCTGCGATCGCGGCCACGCCGAAGCTCAGACGCACGCAGCAGGAATTCAGGTCGGCGGTGGCGACCGCCGCCGGTCAGGCCCGATCGCTCCTCGCCGATCGGCTCTGGCCGGCGTGGGTCGTGGCATTCGTGGCGCCCGTGCTCGGGCTGATCACCGCCTGGCAGAACGGCGCCAAGGTGCAGTTGCGGTTGCAGCAGGGGGACGAGATGGACGTGGTGTTTCCGGCGTTCATCGCCCAGGTTTCGCCGCCCATGGTGGCGACCATCGCCGCGTCGCTTGCCCTCATGGTAGCGATCATCGTCATCGATCAGTCGACAAAAGCCTTGTTGCAACGGTGGAGCGGGATCGTCGAGGCGTCGGACGGCGAGCACCAGAGCGTGATCGACCGGCTCGGCCAGGAGGAATTCCTCGAGCCGTCCGATGCTCCGCGGCCACCCGTCGGAACCGAAGCCAGAATGCAGCGGAAGCGTGACGACGAAATCGACCCGGACGAACTCGACGAGATGTGGCGACGGTCCAGCTCCCGCGATGCATAGAACGCCAGGAATTTACCATCTTTCTTTCTTCGTTCCGAGGGGTTCGTCATGCCATCAGGCCGCTCGCTGCTGCCCGTGTTCGGCGCCTGGGTCGTGTGGGTCTATCTGCTCTCGCTGGTCGTGCTACGGCCCGCGGGCGATGTTCCGCGGGCTCCGCTGCGGCCCACCGTGCGGTTCGTGGACGCCGAGGAAGTCCACGTCTTCGATGTGGACGCCGGCCCCAATGGCCTGCAGGACGTGGCGGCGGAACTGTCCGAACCGTTCGATCATGATGTCGAGATTCCCGTCACGGCGCTGCCCGTCGCCAGTCCGGCGGCTGGTGCGTCGGAAGCGCGGCCGGGAGTCGATTACACGGCAGCACGCGACGCTGTTTTCGTGTTTCCGGCGCACGCGAGCCGTGGACACCTCCGGCAGCGGGATGCTCTTCTCGACGTGAGCGTCACGCCTGATCCTTCGGCCAGGGAACCTCGCCGATTTCGCCTGCAACTCGACGGCACGGAGCAGGTCGCCGTCGCGCCGGACCCGCAGGCGTTCCGCACGATCGAGATTCCTGCAGCATCACGTCGGACCGCCGTCAAGGGCAACCCAGCCCAGTTTCGGGAAGCGCTTGTCGCTGTGGATGAGGCAGAGCTACCGGATCACCGGTTCGTCGTCACGGCGAAACGTCCGCCGGAAGAAGATGCCGACCTGCAGTTTTCGCTCTATCGTGTTGTCGGGAACGGTGAAACGCCGGTACGGCACTTCAGCGGTCGCTTTCCCAAGGGTGAGACGGAGATGTCTTTCAGTCTTCGAGATCTGATGTCCGCGGAGGATCTCGACCGTATCGGCGCCGCCTACGACCCGCGGCCCGGGATCGACGAATGGTATGAGTTGCACCTCGACGCCCGTCCCCCATTGATCTCGGCGGAGGATCCCTGCCTGACGACGATCTTCAGCCGTGACAGGGACGGGGCTGCGGACGTGAGATTCCGCGTCGAGGACGAGCGGGGGGTGCCCCTCACGCGGGTGCTCGCCGACAAGCCATTCTGGGTGACGGCGGAGCTTTCGAAACCGATCGAGGTCGACTGCCCGGTGACACCCGTCGTCAACGATAGAAAGCTCACGCCAGGGGGCGTGATTCCCGCGGGCCAGCAGCGGAGCGACCGCATGGGGCCCTACCGGCTTTCTGCCCTCGAGCACCCGGACGAGGACGTGCGCGTGAGCCTTGTCCCGCGGCCGGACGACGGCCGCGGGCGTTGTCGGAAGTGTGACGGAAAAGCTGGCGGCTGCCCGGATTGCCGCCACGTGTGCGGCAAGTGCGGGGGGCCGCCCGGGAGTTGCCCGACATGTGCGTCGGCCTGCAAGCAGTGCGGCGGCAGGCCCGGTGGATGTGCCAACTGCCGGGCCGCGTGCAAGCAATGCGGAGGTGCCCCCGGTGGCTGCAAGAAGTGCAAGCCCGCGTGCGGCCAGTGCGGTGGCCGCAAGGGTGGCTGCGCCGCCTGCGGAAACGGTAGCGGAGTCTGCAGCAACTGCGGCGGCAAGCCCGGCGGATGTGGCGTGTGCGGTGGAGATGGATCTGGAAGTGGAGCAGGTGGTGGAGCAGGTGGTGGAGCAGGTGGCGGAGCAGGTGGCGGAGCAGGTGGTGGAGCAGGTGGTGGAGCAGGTGGCGGAGCAGGTGGTGGAGCAGGTGGCGGAGCAGGTGGGGGAGCAGGTGGCGGCAAGTCGCCCGTCAGCCCGCCGCCAGCCGAATCGATTCCAGTCGGCCCGCCGGTGCCCGGGGACTTCATGATCTTCCTGGTCAACAACCAGCGGCTGCATGAGCCGGGCGACGTCATCGTCGAGCGGGTTCGCGAGGCGGTCAAGGATCGGAATCCCTACAAACAAGGCGTTGTGGTGATCAACGGCGACGGCAAAGAGTCGCTGCTCACGCAACAGAGCGATCCGCCCAAGGAGAATCGCTCTTTCGAGCCGTTCAGCAGGGATCAGCAGGATCTCGCTGGCCAGACCGCGAAGGTCGTGGAAACCATCGCCAGAAAACGAAAGAGTGCTGAGAAGCAAGACATTCGCACCCTCGTCATCTGGCCGGAGCGGGAGTTCGTGTCGGCCTCGAACCTCGACGTGTTCAAATCTCTGGCTCAGGATGGTCGTGGCCCGATCTCTTTCCTCTGCCCAGACGCCGATCCCGAGCGAGCGAGAGAAATCGCGGCCGCACTTGTGTCGGCGGACGGCGGGGAATCAGGGATCACGGTTCGTTCCCCGACGTCGGAGGAATTGGTCGAGCACATCGACGACGTTCTCGACACGATTGGCGCCGCGCCGGAAGCCAGGCTCCTGCAGGAAAGGACGGCCCCATGAACAGACGGCGTCGAAACCCGTGCACGACAGCAGCATGCTGTCTGCCCGCGGTATGTTGGTTGGTGCTGTGGGCCTTGCCGTCCGGCGCTCGGGAGCCCAGGTCGCCGGCCGCAACGTCACGCTGCCAGTTCCTGGGGCAGACGCTCGTGCCGAAACTGGCCATGGGGGTGAGGCGAATCGACGACGACATCGACGTTCTGGAACTCCGTCCCCAGCCCGCCCTGGGGGCTCCGGTTGTCTCGGAGGTCGCCCTTTTTCGGCCGTATTTTGTCGTGGATTCGGGCACGGATGCCGCCGGTGGCAGGTGGCATCTTCTGCAGGACGGCTACGCGGCCGAGAAGCCGCTGGGATGGGCTTCCGATCGCCATCTGCAGCTGTTTCAGAGCCGCTATGCGTATACGTTTGCAAACCGCCAGCGGGACGAACCGGCTGAATTGCAGGACGTTGCCAAGGAGAGCTACGAGCGACTTCTCTCGCAGGCGAAAGGACATGCCGAGGGGGGGGAGGACAAGGTCGTCGTCCGTGAGCGGGCGGGGGCTGAAGGCTGGCGGCCGGTCACCATCCACGATACGGTGCCGTTTGTCGAACTGCGTGTTCCCCGCGAGAAACGCGACCGGGAGCATCCCGACACGACGCCGACGTTTCGGTTCGGGATTCCCGTGGAGAACCGCCTCTTCCACATGGGGGCCGTCTGTGGAGGACCGATCGATAACGAAAAGCTGCGGCAGCTGAAGGCGACCGTACTCGTCGACAAGGAACTCGAGATGCTGTTCGTCGTCGATGAGACGGTGAGCATGCTTCCCTTCAACCAAGTTGTCGCCAAGTTCATTCGCAACGTCGGCACCCTCGCCGCAGGGCGGCCGGTGCCTGTGAGGGTGGCAGTCTGCTCCTACACGGATGGTCCTCCCCGCACGCGTGTCGAGTTAGGCCAGTTCAAGGTCGTAAAGGGGCCGGCGGACGTCAATGAACTGGCCGAGCACGTCGCACGGCTTGGCAACGATCTACCTCCGGACCAGTACTCGAATCCACCGGAGCGTATGCTCGAAGGTCTACGGGACGCATTGAAAGAGACGAGGTTTCTGCCCGGCGGAACGCCGTTCGTCGCGGTGGTGGGGGACACGGGGCACGAACCCACTGATCCGGGCAAGGTGAAGCTCGCCAAGGAGGTGGCGGCTCTGATCCAGCAGACCGGCGTGCGTACCTACTTCATGCACGTCGGCAAGCGACAAACAGTCGACGAGAAGCTCTTCAAGCAGGACTTCGCCCTGGTTCAGCAGGAGGCCGTCAAGCTTGGGGTACCGGAGGACCACGTCGTCTACGAGCCGGCCGAGGCCAACAACCTGCAGGAGGTGCTGGAAAAGTCTCGTGACGAGGTCGAAGATGAGCGACGTCGGCTGCAGCGACAGATTTCCCGCATGGAATCGCGTACGCCCTACACGGAACCGGGGCCGAAGTTCCTGAAAGCTCTCGAAACCCGCGGCATCGATCGGCGCCGATTCGACGATCGGCACCTCCAATACTTCGTGCCATCCCAAGGCTGGCTCTTTCACCCGAGTTCGAAGGAGAACGCCTCGGCGAAACCGCAGTTTCGGGAACTGTTCCTGCTTGCCGGACCGGAACGCAAGGCGGTCAAAAGGCTGTTCGATGAAGTTCGCGACAGGCTCGGCCGTCGGGAGCAGATCGACGGCGATGCCGTGATCCGCACGTTTGCATCGGAACTCGCCTCCGCGGCGGGCATTCCCGGTCTCGAGGACGACGTCTAGGAAGCCTGGACCAGGATTGCGGAGCGGCAGCGGAGCGTCGGGGTTTTCCTCGACGACGTGTTCGGATTGCGGCTGAAGGCGGCGCTGCCGTTTCCTCCTCGGCCCTATGCCAAGGATCGGCCTGCGGCCGAGGAGGAGATAGAACGGATGCTCGAGCGGATCGGCCGTCTGGGCGAAGCCATCAGTGAAGGGGGGGACGAGGCATTTTGGTTCGATGCCTCGGGACTGGTGCCGTAAGCGGCTTTACGGACAGGTGCAGGCGCAGGAAACGCCAGCCGGGGCACAGAAGGGCCGGAGGGCATCTTGCTTGACGGGCGGGTGAGCCAGCGCCGGCAGTTCCGGCTCGACGAGTACGACCTGCACCGGCGGATTTCCCCAGCCCTTCTGGTTGATGAGCCGGCGGACGACGTCGGCCAGTACCTTTTCGCCGGTGTAGCTCGACGAAATGCCCAGCCGCTCTTTGACGGGGATCGCCAGCAGGATTCCGTGGTCGCGGGAATACCACTCCCATTCCGATGCACCGGCGAGCGCGCCGTGCAGATCGTCGACTGCCGCGGCTTCCGCGGGATTGCGGAGGTTCTTGATCTGCCGCGTCAGATCCTCGGCAAGCCCGTCTGTGTTTGCGAGCACCTGTGCGGCGCGTTCCCGGGTGAGCCGCTCGATCGGCAGCGGCTTGGGGCCGACCGCTTCGTCATCGGCGAAGCAGGGCTGGAGTTGAAACGCTGACAAGGTCAAGCAGATGGTAAAGATATACGGACGCATGAGGTTGCTCCTGGAACGCCGATACGGCGCGTCGAATCGCGCTTGTCCGGTCGGCGGGTCGAGGGTAATCGGGGGCGTGACCACCGTCAAATGGGAAGCCGGACGCCCATCCGCCGACTGCGACGGATGGGTCTGTCATCTGGATAATTGGCCCCCTGCGGCCCGGAACCGGTCGTAATCCTCGCCGACGAGCCCGCGACGGCCATCTCGACGCCCTGGCGACCGAGTGCGATCATTCCTTGGCGGTGGTCTGTCTTGTGACGGACAAAGCCCGCGGCCACCTTCATCAGGGCGCCCGAAATCCGGGGTCCACCTCCGAGTACCATGCCAATCCTGCTCCAAACGACGCTCCTGCTGATCTGCTCGAACGTGTTCATGACCTTCGCCTGGTACGCCCATTTGAAGGACATGAGCGGGCGGCCTTGGTTCATCGCGGCGTTCGTCAGCTGGGGCGTGGCGCTCGCCGAATACATGCTGCAGGTGCCGGCGAATCGGATCGGCTACACGACGATGAACCTCGGGCAGCTCAAGATCCTGCAGGAGGTGATCGCGCTCTCGGTCTTCGTGCCGTTCGCGGTGCTCTACATGAAGCAGCCGCTGAAGCTCAACTACCTGTGGGCCGCCCTGTGCATCTGCGCGGCCGTCTACTTCGTGTTTCGGGAGTCGTGACGCAGCCTTGCGCCCACCGATGGGCCGCTCTTCCCGGGTCGCGTTCCGCAGTCGCCTGCGGCCGTCCGGCAGGCCGTCCACAAAGGTGGCGGCGGCGGGAGTCTTTCGTCCCCCGCCGCCGCACTGCACAACACGGATCGCCGGTCAGGTGCTACTTGCTGCAGCAACCTGAGCCGCAGCACTCCGTCTGCTCGGCCTTGACGCCGGCGGTCGGGCACTCGTCGACGCAGCACTCGCAGGTGCAGTTCGCACACCCACAGGTGCCCGCCTCGCAGCAGCCGCAGCAGTCACACTTCGGGCAGCCGGCATTCAGGCTGCCACCGCTCACCGACGCGAAAGGCACGAGGCCCAGCGTCGCCCAGAGCACGAAACTGTTCATGGAAAAACTCCCTGTCGATGCATGAGGAATCTGAGTCGAACACGCCACGTCACGACGCGTGATCGTGGGGAAGCCAGCCCATGTGCCCAGCCAGTCCGCCCGTATCCGAACGGAGCAGAAGGGGCACGTGTGGCGGCCGACTCAATTCCGCCAGGCGCCGAACAGGATCCGCGGCGGGCGGATCGGGATGGCGAGCGAAGCCGCCAGATACTCCCGGCTGAAGCCGAGAACCTGCGGTGCGATCGCCGGCAGGACCGATGGCCCGATGCCCAATGCCCCGTCGGCAACCGCGGGCAGGGTGCTGCGCGACAGTGAGAGCGGCTCGTGCTGCCGTGCCTTCAGTTGGCAGTGGCAGGGCCGGTCGGTGTCAGGCAGCGGCTGGCCAGGCTCGGCCATACAGAGCGGGCACCCGCCAGCCGGTTCGACGGCGGCAGCGGCGGTTGACGGAATGTGGCCGTCGGCCGCGCTGGAGCAGCAAGGCTGATCGCATGCCTGGCAGAGTGCCCTGGGCGCGAACTGTGCGAACACGGCTGCACATGCCGCCAAGGCCCAAACGAGTTGTATTCGGCACTGCACCACGGCCACGACTCCTCATGTCTCCTGCTATCCTACGCAGCAGGGTTCGTTTCGGTTTCAGTTCGGGCCCGAGGCCTGCCGGTGATTCGTGTGGCCACGCGTGCCTATGTTCCGGCCCTAATGGCGCTCGAGGCCGTTCCTACGTGGGTGACCTCCCAGCGGAGCCGCGGGGGCTCGGGATGTTCTAAAGAGAGAATCTAAGCTTTTTGACGCTGCCCCCGGGGCGGGGCATCGCCACGAAATCCTTGGCGTGAGG
>JBJTSM010000184.1:0-2505 GCA_046076685.1 Planctomycetia bacterium
GGGCTCTTCGCTCCCGGCCGCAAGCGACCGATCCCGCCCTTCCCGCGACGGATCGCGGTGGTGACGAGCCCCACCGGGGCGGCGATCGCCGATTTTCTCACGACGCTGTTGTCGCGGTGGCGCTCCGCCGAGGTGATCGTCGTGCCGTCGCGGGTGCAGGGTGCGGGGGCGGCCGAGGAACTGGCCACGGCCCTGGCCGATGCCGCCAGGCTCGCGCCGGCCGTCGACGTCATCGCGCTGGTGCGGGGCGGCGGCAGCCTCGAGGATCTCTGGAGCTTCAACGAGGAGGTGCTCGTGCGGGCGATCTTCGCCTCGCCGGTTCCGGTGGTCTCGGGAGTGGGCCACGAAATCGACGTCACGCTGGCCGACCTCGTCGCGGATCTCCGCGCCCTCACGCCCACCGACGCCGCCGTCCGCGTCTCGCCCGAGGGGCGGCAGGTGGCCGCCACGCTCGACATGCTGGGTGGGCGGCTGCAGGCCGGCCTGCTGCGGCGGATCGACACGGCCCGCGACCGCGTCGGCCAGATCGCCCGCTCCCGCATCTTCGCCGATCCCGAGCGGCTCGTCCGCGACCGCGCCGCCGTGCTCGAGCAGCAGGCGGCCCGCCTGCACCGCCTCGCCAGAGCCGCGGTCGATCGCGGCAGAGAACGGCTCGCCGCGGCGACGGCGCGGCTGGAGGCCGGCAGCCCGCTCAAGCTCCTCGCCCGCGGCTGGTCGGTGACCTGGACCGAGGCCGACGGAGCCGTGCCCGCGGCGCTCAAGTCGGTGGCGGGCGTGAATCCGGGGGCGCCGCTCGTCACGCAACTGTCCGATGGAAAAATCTGGAGCCGAGTGGAAAGGACCGCGGATGATGCCTGCCAAACCTGACCCGACCGAAAACCCAGCCCAGCCTGCCCAGTCGGCAGCCGTGCCCTTCGAGACTTCGTTGGCCGAACTGAACGATCTCGTGAATCGGCTGGAGTCGGGCGCGCTTGGTCTTTCCGAATCGATCGGGGCCTACGAGCGTGGCGTGTCCATCCTGCGGCGGCTGCACGAACAACTGGCCGATGTCGAGGAGCGCGTGAGGCTGCTGGTGCGAATCGACGAGCAGGGCCGACCGATCCTGGAACCGATCCAGGAGACCACGGCGACCGACAAGGCCGTTCCATCGAACGCAACGGCGGCCGCCGCTGCCGCGACGAGCCAGACAAGCCAGACGAGCCAGACAAGCGAGACAAGCGGCCCCCGCGGGCCCCGCCCCGTGGCTCGCGCACAGGCCCGTCCGGGCCGTGTGAAACGGCTGCCCGGGATGGACGATGCCGGCGAAGACGGCTAATATCGCCGGTTCGATGAACGGCCCGAGTGATGCTCCGCAACTCGACGCGGCGGTGATGCAGTCCCTGGAAAGGGTTCGCACCTTCGTCGATGCCCGGCTCGATGCGGCGCTCACCGCGTCGCCGGAGGCATCGCCCCGGCTCCTCGACGCGATGCGGTATGCCCTGCTCGCCCCCGGCAAGCGGCTGCGGCCGGCGCTCGTGCTCTGGGCCGCGACCGCGTGCAGCAAGGACGGCAAGGCCGACGTGGAACGGGCATGGCAGGCGGCCACGCCCGCTGCTTTGGCGGTGGAGATGATCCACGCCTATTCGCTCGTGCACGACGACCTGCCGGCGATGGACGACGACGACCTCCGCCGAGGCCGCCCCACCTGCCACCGGCAGTTCGACGAGGCGACGGCAATCCTCTGTGGCGACGCCCTGCAGGCCTGCGCCTTCGAGACACTCGCCGCAGGCATGCCCGCGGCGACCGCCGCCCGGGGCTGCCTCGCGCTGGCCCGCGCGGCCGGGGGCGAAGCGCTCGTGGGCGGGCAGTCGGACGACCTGGCGGCGGAGCGTGGCTGGATCGACGGCATGACGTCGGCACCGCCCTCCGACCAGGTGGCGTGGCTCGAGCGGATCCATCGCCGCAAGACCGGAGCCCTCTTCAGCGCCTCCCTGGAACTGGGCGGCCTTTCGGTGGCTGCCGACGAGCGGCAGCTCGCGATGCTCGCCGCCTTCGGCCGCGGCTTCGGGCTCGCCTTCCAGATCGCCGACGACATCCTCGACGCGGAGGGCACCGAGGAAGCCATGGGCAAGCGGGTGGGCAAGGACGTGGAGCGTGGCAAGCTCACGTTTCCCTCCGTGATCGGCCTCGAGGCCAGCCGTGACCGTGGCCATTTCCTCGCCCGCGAAGCGGTCGAGGCGGTCGCGGGCCTCGGCGAAAAGGCCGCCGATCTGGCCCGGCTGGCCCACTGGATCGTCCGCCGCAACCACTAGCCGCCCCGAAGCCGGCAACTGTCAAAATGGCCGAGAAACCTATAAAGTGACTAGGGACGAAAAGAAGCAAAGCCCCCCAGGGTGGGAACAGGATGTTCCCCTGAAAGATGCCCGAGATCCTTCCCTCGATCATGTCACCCCGCGACCTCCAGCGGCTCTCCACAGAGCAACTGGAGCAATTTGCCGCCGAGATGCGTAGGGCGCTCTGCGAGGT
>JBJTSM010000185.1:0-3086 GCA_046076685.1 Planctomycetia bacterium
CTTTGCCTGAAGTCAGCTCTCGTATCTGAACGCCTGTACAACTTTCGGCAGGATAGCCGTTCCTCTTCGGCCGTGCAAGCGTCTGCAGGTTTCGATGCCCGGGAAGGACTCCGTCGCCCGCATCAGGCTCGAGCCATGCCCAAGTTTGGCAGCTTCACTCCGTGCCGCCGGCCTCGGCGGCCACCGCCGGAGCCGGGCGTCGCGCCGCCGTATCGCCGGCCAGTGCATGCTGCACCAGGGCGTCGGCGATCCGCGGATCGACCCGCAGAACGAGTTTCCGGATGATGTCGTCGGTGATTTCGCACTGCCGCTCGAGCGCCGTCAGGTTGCCGCCCTCCATGCGGAAGTAGGTCAGCCAGTAGACGCCTTTCTTGTGGCCCTTGATCGGGTAGGCGAGTTTCCGGTCGTCCCACAGCCGGGCGGCCAGGATCGTGCCGCCATTCTGCGTGAGGATGTCGGCCACCTGCTGGGCCGATCCCGCCGGATCGCGGGAGTATTTCGCCGGATCAAGGGCCACAAGAAAGGCGTCTACTGGCTGACCTACTTCCGCATGGAAGGCGGCAACCTGACGGCGCTCGAGCGGCAGTGCGAAATCACCGATGACATCATCCGCAAGCTCGTCCTGCGGGTCGATCCGCGGATCGCCGATGCCCTTGTGCAGCATGCTCTGGCCGGCGACACGGTATCGCGACGCCCGGCTCCGGCGGTGGCCGCTGAGGCGGTCGCCGAGGCCGGCGGCACGGAGTGAAGCTGTCAAACTCGGGCATGGCTCGAGCCTGATACGGGCGACGGCGTCCTTCCCGGGCATCGAAACCTGCAGACGCTTGCACGGCCGAAGAGGAACGGCTATCCTGCCGAAAGTTGTACAGGCGTTCAGATACGAGAGCTGACTTCAGGCAAAGGAGGCGTGTGTCATGGCGAGCTTTAACAAAGTGATCCTGCTGGGCAACGTGACCCGGGACCCGGAACTCCGTTACATCGCGAATGGAACGGCCGTCACCGATATCGGCCTGGCCGTGAACGACCGTCGGAAGACCGCCACGGGCGAATGGGTGGAGGAGACCACGTTCGTGGATGTGACGCTCTGGGGACGCACCGCCGAAGTGGCCGGCGAATACGTCACCAAGGGCTCTCCGCTGCTGATCGACGGCCGGCTCAAGCTCGACACCTGGGAAAAAGACGGCAAAAAGAACTCAAAGCTGCGGGTCGTCTGCGAACGGATGCAGTTGCTGGGCGGCCGTTCCGGTGAGGGACGCTCCGGCGACGGTGCCCGCGGCAAGGCCCGACCGGCCGCTGCCGGACGAGGCGGCCCGGCTGCCTCCGGTGGCGATGAATATGACCAGAGCGGCGGGTATGATGTGGGAGGTTCGAGCGACGGCCCGGGCGCCGACTTCGGCGCCGAAAGCCGTGGCGGCGGCGACGACGACATCCCGTTCTGAGCCCCGCAGGCAGGCCGGTTCCCCAACTCGTTTCATTTCCAGAACAACTTCCCCGAACATACACCCTCGACAAGGAGTCCTTTCATGCCCGTACGAGAACTGCCAAACACGCGACTGCCCGCCACCCCGAAGCTGCCGAAGGGCAAGCGCGGGGGCATCGAACTCCTGCTGGTTCACTCCGTCGAGCACCTCGGCAAGCAGGGGGATGTGGTCGAGGTCAAGCGGGGCTACGCCTTCAACTACCTGATCCCGCAGGGCTTGGCGACCATCGCCACCGATCACCACAAGAGGATGGTCGAGAAGCATCGCGCGAAGCTCGAGGAGATCGCCCGTGAGCGGCTCGCGGGGCTGCGCAGCCTGCTGGCCGAACTGGTTCGCACCAGCGTCACGATCGAGGCCAATGCCAACGACGAGGGCCACCTCTACGGCTCCGTCGGCGCACCGGAGATCTCCCGCTCGCTCAAGCAGCAGGATCTCATGGTCAGCCCCGATCAGATCGTTCTGCAGGGACCGCTCAAGGAAGTGGGCCTCTACACCGTCCGCATCCGCCTCGCCGCCGAGGTCGAGGGGGATCTCAAGGTGTGGGTGGTGCCGTCGAGCAGCGAAACCGCGGCGAAGTGATTCGCCGTGAGCCGTCCGCCGGATGGGCCGCCCTGAAAGTGGCCTGAGGCGAGCCGCGTGTCGTGGTCGGGCCAAAACACAGGGAGGCTGCCGCATGGCTGCATCGGAGGGTGCGTCGCGACGGGATTTTTCGGACCGGCAGTCCTCTGGACAGCCCTCCGGCCGGCGCGGATCCGACCGGCGCCGGCGGCGGGGTGACGAAGCGGCTGACGGCCGCCCGGCGGGCGTGCTGTCGATCGACTCCCGGGAACGTCCGGCCAACGTCGACGCCGAACGGGCGGTGCTCGGCAGCATCCTCCTCAAGCCCGACGTGTGCGACGACATCGCGCTTGTCGTTCGGCCCGACGACTTTGCCGATGAAGTCCACCAGGTGCTCTATCGTCACCTGCTCGACCTGCACGACTCGGGCAAGCGGATCGACATCACGATCGTGCTGGAACGGCTCCGCACGCAGGGCGACCTGGAGCGGGTGGGCGGCGCGCCTGCCATCGCCGACATTCTCCAGTCGGTGCCGCATGCGGCCCACGCCACCCACTACGCCCACATCGTCCGCGACAAGGCGATGCTCCGCTCGCTCATCGACGCGAGCACCGACATCCTCCGCGACGCCTATGACGCCACCGACGAACCGCGGGAACTCGTGTCGCGGGCCGAGGCGAAGATCTTCCAGATCCTCGAACACCGCAGTTCGGCGGAGGCCAAGCCGATCGAGGCCGTGCTCGAGGAGGTGATGGTCCGCATGGATGCGCGGATGAAGCACGAGCACGCCCTCGGGGGCGTGGAAACGGGCTTCACCGACCTCGACACGCTGTGCGGGGGCCTGCACAACTCGGAACTGATCATCCTGGCCGCCCGCCCCAGCATGGGGAAAACCGCGTTCGCGATGAACATCGCGGAGAACGTCGCCATCGGTGCCAAGCAGCCGGCCCTCTTCGTGAGCCTCGAAATGGCGAGCCTCGAGCTCGCGGATCGTCTGCTCTGCTCGTCGGCGCAGGTGAACGGCCACCGGCTCCGCAACGGCACGAT
>JBJTSM010000186.1:0-2306 GCA_046076685.1 Planctomycetia bacterium
GGGAACTGACGAACCGGCATGGCTCGTGCCAGCGAGCGCGAAAGCCCACATGGCCACAGCGACTGCCACCACCTTCACGACTGGACGACTGAGATGCATGGAATTCTTTCTTTCCGGGTTTGGAACTCACGTTTGGTGACGGAGCTGGCTGGTCTGGGGGATCCAGGCAGCCACCGCCGTCGACCGACTGAGTCTGGATGCCGTTCAACCCCCAGTCAAGCAGCGGGCTGGGCCGGATCAAACGACTGGGGACGAGTCGGGAAAAAACGGACGCGCAGCCGTCTGAGGACGGAAAAGCGCGCCCCGGTTTTTCGCGTTGCCGACCGGTCTGTGCGGTTTCGGCCGACACGGCTAGTCTGGCGGCCATGGAACCGCCCCCCTTCCCCTCTCGCATCGTGGGTTTCGACCCCGGCCTGAACACGACCGGCTATGGCGTCGTGGAGTGGTCGGGCCCGACGGTGCGGCTGCTGGAGGCCGGCACGGTGCGTTCCCGCAGCGAGTCGCTCGAGACGCGGCTGGCCGAGATCCACGCCGGCGTCCGCGAGGTGCTGGAAGCCTTTCGACCCGGGGCGATGGCGATCGAGCAATTGTTCGTGCATGCCCGGTTTCCCAAGACCGCGATCCTGATGGGGCATGCACGGGGCGTGATCTGCCTGGCTGCCGCGCAGGCGGGGCTGGCCGTGCATCACTATCTCCCCAACCGGGTGAAGAGCACGCTCACCGGCAACGGCCATGCCGGCAAGGAGCAGATGCAGATGGCGGTGCAGCGCGAACTGGGGCTCGTGAGCCGGCCGGAGCCGGCCGACGCCGCCGACGCCCTGGCCATCGCGTTGGCCGATTACCACCTCCGGCTGCGGCCCCTCCATGCGGGCACGCTCGTCGATCGCATCGGCAGCAGCCGGCCATGACGGCCATGACGAGCATGAATCGCATGAATCGCATGACCACCACGACGACCATCGACAGGACCACGATCCGCGCCGGGAGAATGCCATGATCAAACGTGTTTCCGGGGTGCTCGAGCGGGTGGAGCCCGCCGGCGTCGAACTGGCGATGGGCCACGCCGTGCACGAGGTGCTCGTGCCGGAACTCGTCCGCCGCAGTCTGCAGGGAAAGCTCGGTCAGACGGTGACGCTCCACACGCTCGAATTCCTCGAAGGCAATCCCACCCGGGGCAATATGGTGCCGAGGCTGGTGGGCTTCCTCGCGGAGGTGGAGCGGGAGTTTTTCGAGCTGATCTGCGAGGTCGACGGCGTGGGGGTGCGGAAGGCGCTCCGGGCCATCATCCGGCCCGTCGGCGAGATCGCCACGGCCATCGAGGAGCAGGACGCCGCCCTGCTGGCCACGCTGCCGGGCATCGGCGCCGCCACCGCCGAGCGGATGATCGCCAAGCTCCGCCGCCGGATGCCGAAATTCGCCCTCCTCGTGGCCCGCGAGGCTCCCGATCAGGCCGGCCCCGGGGCCGACGTGCTCGCCGAAACCTTCGAGGTGCTGCGGTCGCTCGGGCACTCCGACACCGAGGCCCGCCGGCTCGCGGACGGCCTCCGCGAGGGCAAGAAGAAATACAAGGACGTGCAGGAAGCCCTCGAAGCCATCTACCGCCAGATGCACCGCGGCCGGGCGTGAAGCCGCTCCGCCGGCCAACCAATTGTGCGCCGGGCGCAGGACACCGCTTGCCGGTTTTGTGCGCGGGTGGGATAGGATGGGCGGCGGAGACGAACCATGGAAAGCTTCCGTCAGCCCACCGTGCAGGCGACCGACGATGCGCCGGCGGAGGACCGCGCCCTGCGGCCGCAGCGGTTCAGCGAGATGGTCGGGCAGCGGGCGGTGTTCGAGCGGCTCTCCATCGCCGTGGATGCGGCGCGAAAACGGGGCGAAACGCTCGGCCACATCCTCCTCGACGGTCCGCCGGGGCTCGGCAAGACGACCTTCGCCACCTGCATCCCGAAGGAGCTCGGCACCACGCTGCAGATCGCCAGCGGCGCGGCGCTGGCCGCGCCGAAGGACCTGCTGCCCTACCTCACCAATGCCGCGGAGGGCTCGGTGCTCTTCGTCGACGAGATCCATCGGCTACCGATCGCGGTCGAGGAGTTTCTCTATCCGGCGATGGAGGATTTTCGCATCGACATCACGCTCGGCGACGGTGTCTCGGCCCGCACGATCAACATGCCGCTGCGGCCGTTCACGCTCGTCGGGGCGACCACCCGGCCCGGGCTGCTTTCGGCCCCGCTCCGCGATCGGTTCGTGATGCGGGAGCACCTCGACTTCTATTCCGAGGGCGATCTCGCGGAGATCGTGCGGCGGTC
>JBJTSM010000187.1:0-14010 GCA_046076685.1 Planctomycetia bacterium
CGATCATGGCCGTGGCCCTCCCTTCCCTCGCCCCCCCCCTCTATCACTCGCCCGATTGCGTGCCATGGCTTTTTCGGAACTGCTTTCCCCCTGCCCCGACGTCGTCGTGGCCCGGATCGAATCGGCCCCGTTTGGCGAGAACACCTACGTGCTCAGCCGTCGCGGCGGGAGCGAATGCCTCGTCGTCGATCCCGGCTTCGAGCCCGATGCCGTGATCGACTGGATCGGGGAGCACGGGCTCACCCCCGTCGCGATCCTGCTCACGCACGGCCATTCCGACCATATCGCCGGCAACGCGGCACTCCGCGAGCGGTGGCCCGCCCTGCCGATCCTGATCGGTCGCGACGACGCCCCCAAGCTGACCGACCCTGCCGGCAATCTCTCCGGGGCATTCGGGCTGGCGCTGGTGAGCCCGCCGGCCGACCGCTTGCTCGCCGACGGCGACACGCTCTCGCTGGCCGGCTTCGCCATCACCGTGGTCGCGATCCCGGGCCATTCCTGCGGACACGTCGTCTTCCGGCTCGACGACACGAGCCCGCGGCTCGTGTTTGGGGGCGACGTGCTGTTTCAGGAGGGGATCGGGCGGACCGACTTTCCCGACGGGGATTTTGCCGCGCTCGCCGCGGGCATCCGCGGGGGGCTCTATTCGCTCCCCGACGACACGGTGGTGTTTCCCGGCCACGGCGACCCGACCACCGTCGGCCACGAGCGCCGACACAACCCGTTCGTCGCCGATTCGCCGCGGGCCTGACCGGTCGCTCATTGACCGGATGCCCGCCGCCCGGGGAAACTGCCCGGATGCTGTCGCCCGCCGACCTGCCGGAACCCGTCGCCTCCGCCCCGCCGCCCGAGCTGCGGAGCGGTCCGAAGTCGGGCCGCTCCGCATTCTGCCGCGCGGCCGGGCTGTCGCTCGCCGCGCTGGCGCGGCTGCTGGCCGGCTCGAGCGTGCGCTGGATCGCCAGCCAGCCCGACACCTGCCAGCGGATCTACTTCGCCAACCACACCAGCCACCTCGACGCACTCGTGATCTGGGCCTCGTTGCCGCAGCCGGTCCGCGAGGTGACCCGGCCCGTCGCCGCCAAGGACTACTGGTCGCGCGGGCTCGTCCGCCGCTGGCTCGCGCAGGAGGTCTTCGACGCGATCCTCATCGACCGCACCGACATCAAGGTGCACCAGAGCCCGGTCGACCTGATGCTCCGGGAGGCGGGCACGAGTCATTCGCTGATCGTGTTCCCCGAGGGCAGCCGCAGCGTCAGCGGCGAGGTCGGCGAGTTCAAGAGCGGGCTCTACTACCTCGCCAAGAAGCGGCCCGACATCGAACTGGTGCCCGTGCACATCGACAACCTCAATCGCGTGCTGCCGCGCGGCGAATTCCTGCCGGTGCCCATGCTCTCCTGCATCAGTTTCGGCCCGCCCTTGTGGCTGGAGCGCGGGGAGGCGAAGCTCGACTTCCTGTCGCGGGCCCGCCGGGCCGTCTTGGCGCTGAAGGAATAGCGTCCGCCCACGCCCGCACCGCATCGCATCGCCCGCCCATGAACGACATCCGCACCATCGCGCTGATCACCGGCGTGCTCGCGCTGCTCACCGCCGCCACGGCCGTGGGGCAGTTCCTCAAGCGGCACCCCGACCGCGGCCTCGACCCCGCCGCCGTCCGCACGTTCAACCTCCGGATTCGCGGCTGGTGGGTGCTCTGCACGGTGCTGGCCGCGGCCTTCTGGCTGGGCACGACCGCCACGGTCGTGCTGTTCGGCCTGGTGTCGTTCTGGGCGCTGCGGGAGTTCATCACGCTCACCCCCACCCGCAAGGGCGACCACCGCGCGCTCTTCTGGGTGTTCTTCGCGTTCACGCCGCTCCACTACCTGCTCGTCGGCCTCAACCGCTACGACATCTTCAGCGTGTTTCTGCCGGTCTACGCGACCCTGTTCGTGCTGGCCCGCGTGGCCTTCGCCGGCGACTACAAGCGGTTCCTCGAACGCACCGCCAAGATCCAGGCCGGGCTGGTGGTCTGCGTCTACTGCCTGTCGTTCGCCCCCGCGCTTTTGCAGATCCCGATCGAAGGAGCGGCCGCGAGCGGCCGGGGCACGAACTTCCGGCTGCTGTTCTTCCTCATCCTGCTCGTGCAGTTCGCCGACTGCATGCAATACGTGTGGAGCCGGATGCTCGGCCGCCGGCTCGTCGCCACGTCGGTCAGCTCCAACCGCACCTGGGAGGGGCTGCTCGGCAGCGCGACCAGTACGGCGTTGCTGGCCGCGGCGCTCTGGTGGGCCGCGCCACCCTTTCAGCCCTGGCAGGCGGCGCTGGCCGGACTGGTGGTGGCGACGATGGGCTTCGCCGGGGGCATGACGATGTCGGCGATCAAGCGCGACCGCGGCGTGAAGGACTACGGCACGCTGGTGGTGGGGCACGGCGGCGTGCTCGACCGGATCGATTCGATCTGCTTCGCCGCGCCGGTCTTCTACCACATCACGCTGCTGGTGACGGGCGGCGTCACCTGACCGGCTGGCCGGCGCCCGACGCATCGCTGCGACGGCTCTGCGCCGCATAGATCGATCGGCGTCCGGCGGTCGTGGCCAGCGACGCGGGGGCGGCGGCCACGGGTGCGGGCGGCGCCGGGTCGGGGCTCTGCCCGCGCGGCAGCCGCGTCCAATCGGCGGGCCGCGACGGCGCCACGGCGATCGATACCGGCGGGGCCGGGCAGCCGAGCTTCACCCATTCGAGCCACTGATGCTGCAGCTGCGGCACGCTCGACACGCCGTAATGCCGCGTGAGCGCGCCGGCCCAGTCGTCGGCCACGAGCCCGTCGCCGACGAACGCCACGTACTTGTGCCGGCCGCCCCGCTCGATCAGGTAGCGGGCCAGCGAATACCCCTGCGAATAGAGCGGGAGCACATCGGCGGGATATTCCCGCATGGCGAACATCTGGGGAAAGGCGATCCCGCGGCCGGTCGTGAGGAATTCGATCAGCAGCCGATGCTGGCGGGCCCGCTCCGTCGGATGCTCCACGGTGGTGCAGGCCCCCTCGTCGGCCCACCGCGGCAGCGGCCGGCGGAAATGGCTCGCAAACACGGTGTGCGTGATCTCGTGCGGCAGGACGGAATCGAGGATCCGCTGTTCGCTGCCCTGGATGGTCATCGTCCAGTTGAAGACCTCGCCGTTGTCGAAGACGAAGCTCGTCGCGCCCCCGGCGCCGAGGTGCGGGGCCACCTGCGCCTGGATCGGACAGGGCCGGCTCCAGCGTGGCAGCGGGCTGCCCGTCCATTCGATCGCGAGGTCGTGGCGGTACTGTTCGGCGGCTTCACCGATCCGGCGGGCCAGCGTCTCGGTCGGCGCGTCGACGACGAAGTTGGCGGTGCGATGGCCCGCGGCCGCGGCGTCCGCAGCCTGCCAGACGCCGCAGAAAACGACCACCGCCATGCTCCACGCCATCCGGCAATTCCGCGTCCGCTCGACGACACTTCGTCCGACCTGCATAGCCATCCTTCTCCCTGCGCGTACCACGTGCCGGCTGTTTCCGTCCGTCCGGTTTTTCCGGGCCGTTCTTTCCGGGCCGACCTTTCCGTCTTGGGGGCGGGCGGACACTAGCGGCGGCCGGTCTTCGGGAGCCAGACCGCTTTTCCGCCAGCCTGAATCCCCTCTTTTGCCGCCGCGAGTGGCTTTTGGGCGGGTGCGGCACCGCTCCACCAGAAGCCCCAGGCGGAAGCCGGGGGATGGCGCGCGGTCTAGCCGCGGCGCCGGGCCAGCATCCAGGCGAGGCCGCCGCAGACCAGCAGCGACAGCGTGGCAAGGGCCCGTCCCCGCACGGTCGGATCGCGTTGCCGCACGGCGCGGATCGTCAGCCGTCCGGCATCGGGCCCTGCCGCCTCGTCCTCCGCCATGATGGCCAGCGCGGGCGACGACGACACGGAAACTCCCATGGCCTCGACCGCCCTGTTCCACATCTGATCGGCGGCGGGCATCGCCCCGTCGCGTCGCGAATCGACAAACCCGCGGATGCGTTGCTGCTGCCAGCCGACGCTCCGCGCGAGCGCCCGCTGGAAATCGTCCTCCAATCGCTGCCGGGCCGCCTGCCGCTGGGCTTCGAACTCGGCGACCGTGACGAGCCTGGCGGGCGCCGCCACGCGGAGGGCGATCCCGGCCGGAACCTGCACCGTCCAGAGCACATGCCGGCAGGGCAGGCCCACGATGGCCGGCGGCGACAGAGCGAGCGGCTCGCCATCCAGCAACCGCCGCGTCCGTTCCCCCGGAAACAGCTCGCCGGCGAACAGCACCATGACGCTCCGCGGCCAACCCGCGTCGAGCAGCCGGATCTCCCAGACGTTTTCGGCGGTCGTCGCGATCGGCACCGCGGGATCCACCGGGCGACCGTCGACCACCGTGTCGAACAGCCGCCACGAGCGCGGCAGTCGGATGCGCACCACGCGATCGGACGCCACGAGTTCGAAACAGGCGAGCCCCCACATGCGGCCCCGCTCGTCCGCCACCAGCCGGATATCGGCCAATTCAACCCTGCCGTCTCCGGCCGCACCACCCTCGACGGGCAGGGCCGCCGGCTCGTCGGTTGCCGTGGTCGCCGGTGCCGGTTCCATCGGAATCGGTTCGAGCCGGTAGGACGGCGGCGTGTCGCCGGTGACGAGTTCGAGGGGCGCGGCGTCGACGGCGTTCTCGCCGGTCGCGGCCCGCGGCCCCGCTCCCCCGTCGAGCGTCGCCCGCAGGCCGTCCTCCGCCCGCCATTCGATCAGCGTGCGCGACCCGTCGGCGAGGGCGACCCGCAGGCATGGCATGCGGCCCCGGGCTGGCGGTCGTCCGGGAATACGGGCATCGACCTCGAGACGGAAACGGCCGGCCCGCGGCCGCTGCACGATCACGTCCACGCTGGTCTCGCTCGGGCGGCTCCACCGCACGTCGATGGCCCCGCGCTCGGCCGTCTCGGGATGGAGCACCTCGTCCTCGACCAGTTCGATGCGATCGACGACGCATCGCTCCGGCACCTCGAGCGGTATGGAAACCAGCGCCGAGGAACTGGCGTCGAGCCGGGCGTCGAGTCGGATCAGCACCTGCTCGCCCGCGAACGTGATCGTTTCGCGTTGCGAACCGCGGAGTTCCTGCCGTCGCCGCTCGCTCGTCAGGCGGGCGCGGGGCGCCGGCACGAACGCGGCCGCACGCGGCGCCTGCGACGCGGAGCCGGCCCGGACATCGAGCGTGAGGGCCCGCGACACCTGCCCCTGCCAGAACCGGGTTTCGAACGATGCTTCCCCTTCCGGCACGGCCATGTGCATCAAGCCGGGCGGCAGATCGATCCGCACCGAGAGGCTGGGGCTGGCGACGAACCGCACCGTTCGGCTGTCGACCAGCACGTCCTCGAGCCACGCCTCCGGCACGTCGAACACCCCAACCGGATCGGCGACGGGCATCCGAAACGGGATCTCGAACCGGAAGCGGCCCGGCTCGGGCCGCTTCCGCTCCACGAGATACCGGCGGCCGCCCAGCGGCCGGATCGACACGCCCGAGTCGAGCGATGCGTCGTCGATCCGCACGCCATCCTGCCGCTGCGGCGGCGGGATCCATTCGAGACCGGGATCGGCGGTCACCACGCACGACCACACGATCGCATCATGCGCCTCGATCTCATAGACGCCCGTCAGGCGGCACTCATCGAGATTCCAGAAGATGTCGTTGCGGCTCACGGCGTTCGGCGGGAGCATGGCGAGTTCGCGGCCCGTCTTCACCGGTCGCGTCAGCCTGACCTCGACCGACCGGGCTACGTCGAAGACGATGCCGCCGGCGCCGGCTGGCAGCCGCCGCGCCGCCGCGAACGCCCCCGGCGAGGATGCCCGTTCGCAGATCACGCCCCCGGGAGCGCCGGCCCCGTTCCGCGCCGCCACGCACTCGAGACTGCCCACGGGCGCAAAAGGCACGGCAATCGTCGCCGTCTCCACGTCGCCGCGACGCCCGCTGCCCGGATCGACGCCCACCGTGACGGTGTGGCGGCCCGCCGCCGGGATGACGACCCGCAAGAGGCCGCCGTCGGCATCGAGGCGGGCCGCAGCGGCGACGCCGTCGATCTCGAGCGAGCCGGCACGATAACGGCCGCCGCTGCCGGCCTGATCGAGCAGCAGCATGCCGCCCATGTCGGCGTCGACGTCGATCGCCAGGCGCCATGCCGACCACGGATCATCTCCCTCGGGCACGCCCGCGGTCACGCGCACCTCCAGCACCCGCACCCCGGCCTCGCCGCGGCCGGCCTCGCCGCGGATGATCGCGCGAAAGAGTTCCTCGGGCACGAGCACGGTGGATTCACCCGGCCGGTCGCTCTCCCGCCCCGCGTCAATCGGCGTGATGAAGACCTGCAGCGGCCTGCCGGTGGCCGCCGTCGCAGGCCCGGCGTCCGCGGCCCATGCGGGATCGGACATCAGGCACAGGCCGACCACGAGCAGGGCCTGCGCCGCCTGCGTGGGCATCTTGAGAACGGCACGCCACGTCCGCCACCATGTCGACGCGGCCCATGCCACCGCGGCGAGCGACGCCCACCAGGCGGCCCGCGCGATGGCATCGAACGGCGCGACGAGCCACAGCGAGGCGACTCCAGCGAGCAGACAGACGAGCACCGCAGCCCGCATGTTCGCCCGCGTCAGCACGAGCGTGCCGCAGCCCGCGATCAGGGCGACGATGATGGCCGCCGCCGACAGCACGCGCGACCGCACGACGAGCACGTCGGCGGCACCACCTCCCGGTACGAGCGCGACTTCACGGAACCCCTGCCCGCCGCCCACGCGTTGCCCCGGCGATGCGGCCGTGCCGCGGACCGCCCAGAGCCGCCTCGCCCAGTTTCCGCTCTCCGCCGCGGCGCCGACGATCCGGGCCGCTCCGCCCACCAGCGCGATCTCCAACTCGGGAGGCAAGAGCAGTCGCCACTCCCGGTCGAGCACCGGAATGTCGAGCGTCGCCCCCGCGGGAGCGACTCGCCAGGCCAACGACCAGCCGCCACCCGGAATGCCGTCCGCGCGACCGCCGGCCACCGTTCGCACCAGCAGGTTGACCTGCGCGCGGCCCGCCGGCAGTTCGATCGGCACGATCCCTCCCACGGGAGCCCGGTCGCCCAGCGGCAACCGCAGGCCGTCGAGCAGGATGCCCTGCAGGCGTTGCCCCTGGGGAATGGCGAGCGTGAGGCTGTTTCGGCCCTGGTTGTCGATCTCGAAGAGCGTCTCGTGCTCGGTCGCGCCGGAGGCATGACACCACGAGACCGACGTCTCGCGCCAGGCCCAGGCCCGCGCGTCGTCGCCGGGCAGCAATTCGGCGGCCGCGTCGTCCGCGGCGTCTCCGGCGGCCGCGGGATCGAACGCAAACTCCGCCAGCGTGACCGATCCGGGCTCCGCGATGGCCAAGTCCGGGGGCACCTCGGTGAGCCGGCGGTTGACCAGCCGCGGCCGGCTGCGGCCCGCGCTTCGCACCACGCAGTGCCCCAGCTTCGACGTGGCTCCATCGACCCAGGCGAGCGGCACCGGCATGGCTCGCGAAAACGGAATCGTGCGGGCGGCCTTGATCGTGACGGCGGTGCGGGCCGCAGGATTCAATTCGACGAGCCAGCGATCAGCCCCGGCCCCCCCCACTCCGGCGATCCCGCCGCGACGTTCCGCGGAATCGAGCCGGCGTGCCGAGACGGTTCCCACGGCCGGCGGGACGAGCGACCACTCCAGCCGATCGTCCACGGGCGTCGAGAACTGCACGACGATCGAGTCGAGATCGGCCCCGGACGGTTCGCATGCGAACGTGAACGACTCGGTGAGCCGGTCATCCCGCACCGTCAGCCGGACCTCGGTTCGCACCTCGAGGGGCGGCCGTCGCCGCACGAGCCGCGCGGTCCGCGACGGCGCGCGGAAGCCGGCCCGGATCCGCGCCCGGGCGGTGCCGTCCTCGACGAGTGCTGCCAACCGGCCGTCCAAAGCGAAGGCCTCACCGTCGCCCTGACCGGCATTCGTGGGTGCGGATCGCTCCGCGGCCGTCGGAAACGGGGTGTCGAATTCCACGATCGTCTCGGGGTTCGTGCGCAGATCGACGAGCGCCGACCGCTCCGACTCTCCGTCGAGCCGCACCATGTCGACCGCCGCGGTCGAAAAATCCTCCCCCAACGGGATGCCGGCCCGATGCCCGGTGATTCTGAGCCCGAGATCACGGGCCGGCGTCGCCGCCACGGTCAAGCCGATGCGCAGCACGTCGCCGCGCGCGTCGCGGATCACCTTCCAATCCAAGCCCGCCCAATCCTGGCTGGCGGCCGGTTCATTGGCATCGCGACGACCGGGTGACGCCGCCAGTTCCGCCGGTGCCTCGAGCGCGACGGCCTCGACGGAATCGATGAACCAGCCCGGCGTGATATGGGCCGTGAGGTCGAAGGATTCGCCGCGCTGCACCCGCACGTCGCAGGCCGCCCGCGCCACCACGAGCCCGGGCGACAGGTCGACGGTGGTGACCCGTGCCACGTCCAGTTCCGCCACGCGAGGAACCAACGACAAGATCACGCTCGGGCCGGGCCCCTGCTCCTCGAGGAAGAGCCGGGCGGGCCGCCCGCCGGCGGCGGCTTCATCCCGCCCGGCAACGTCGTTCGCCGAGTCGCCTGATCGCGCCGCCGCGTCGGGAGCAACCATCCCACCGCCGGTGGGCAACGGCCATCGCGTCGCCACTTCGGGAGGCACGACCAGGCAGCGTTCGAGTTCGATCGCTGCCAGCGAGAGCGACGGCGTCACGTGGATCGCGATACCGCCACCGGCCCAGGTCTCGGCCGTCGCCCGCAGCAGCGGCAGCGGCGTCGCGTGTCCGGTGATCGGCGCGACGGCCCTGACCAGCAGCGGTTCGACGGTGCCCACGCGTGCCCGGGGAAGATCGATCAGGATCGCCCTGCCTTCGTCCACGACGGTCCAGGAGGCCTGGTCCCTCGCGTCCACCGAACCGCCCGCGGCCACCGCGATGTCGGTCACGATCAGGTCGGTGTCTTTCTCGAGACGAAACCTGCCGGACACCCACGGGTCTGCCGGCCGCACGAGCGTGCCGAGCGTCAACTGCCTGCCGCGGATGCCGACATCGGTCCACAGCGAGATCATCGGCGGTGCCGGGGCCGTTCCGACCAGCGTCAGATCCACAAACTCGCAAGGGCCCGTATCGATCTGCCAATCGACCAGCGAAGCCGTCGGACGGATGACGGCGGCGGTGGATGGATCAGGCCCTGCCTCCGCCAGCTTCCGGGCCTCGAGCCCGCCTCCGACCACGGGCCGCAGGTCACGCGGCAGCCGCAGGGTGATCGTCGAGGAAAGGGACGGCACGAGCGCGAGAGAAAACCGTGGCGCGGCCGTCGAATCGGCGCCGCGTCCGCAACGGAAATCGCAGGTGTAGGTGCCGGGCTCGGCGATCGACACGGCCAGCGTGCAGTCGCGGCGGCCGAACACGACGGCCTCTCCCATGCCGGCACCGGTGCGCACCGCGGCCGCCCGCACCTCGAGGCTACCGAGCGGCAGCTCTCTGCCGAGACCGACCGGGGAGCGTGGGTTGCCCGCGGCTTCTGCGGACGCCCCGACATCGAACGAGACGGTCCCCGTGAGGCTGCCGTCTTCGGCCAGAGCCATCTCGTAACGGGCGGCATCGGCGAGCGGCACGAGGGCCGGCTGCGGCCCGTGGCGCGCCACCGCAGGCCGGCCGGCCGTGAGCCTGGCGATGCCCTCCTCGAATTCTCTGGCCGACATGGGAACGTAGCGCGACGTACCCAGCGGAATCTCCGTCAGCCTGCCGGGAGGCACGTGGACCCGCGTGAATTCGAGCGGCCTCGCCTCGACGTCGCCACCGGTAGCCGGCCCGGCCGCCGACTCCTCGGCCCACAGAGGCCGGAGGGTGAAAGACCACGCGACGCTCACCATCATGGCGAGCACCATCACGGCGAAAAGGCCGCGACCGACGACGCGCATGCTGCGGGAGACGTTCATGATCGATCCCGTCCCACGGCGGTCGCCCCTTCCCGGATGGCCGGCGACGACGGGGCGATGATGAGAGACGGCTGGGGCGCGATCTGCGTCAGCGAACTTGCCGAAACCACGGCGGCCGGGCCGCGGGAGGCAACCGCGGGCGACCGGCGGCGGAGCGCGAACCGCAGCACCGCCGCGAGGAGCGTCAGCACGACGCCCGGCACCGCCGCCTGCGCCACGAGCGGCGCCAGGTCGGAAAAGAATGCCGCAGCGAGGCTCGCGATCGCGGCCACCCCCAGCACCACGGGAACGCTGCGCAGCCACGGCACGTACACCGCGGACAGGCCGAGGGCGAGCACGGGCGCCGACACCACGAGTACCAACAGCCACGTCGGCACCACCCAGATACGGCCCTTGCCGGGCTGCCCCACTCCAGAAAAGACGAACCTCGCCCCGGCTTCCGGCACATCCACTGGCAGCGTGACGGCCGGACCGGCACCGGCGTCGGCCGGGCCTCCAAACCTCGCGTCATGCTGCCGCGTCGGGGTGCGACTGGCCCGCAGCCACGCCGCCAGCACGTCGCGCGACACGACCGGCTCGCGGCGGAGGCCGAGCGGCCCCCACTCCCATCGCTGCTGCGACGTCCACCCGCCCGGAGTGCCGAGCGGGTGCTCGTCCGACTCGCACGAGAGCTCCCAATAGAACCGGCGCTGGAGCGTGCCCCTGGGAAAGACGGGCGGGTCGAGGACGACGGCGGCCGGCAGCCCGGCTGCACCGGCGAACGCACCCGCCACACCATCCCGCTTCCGACTGGCGATCATCTCGAGCAGCCAGGCCGTATTGCCGGCCCGCTGCGGCAGTTCGACGACGACCCGGCCGTCGGCACGGACGGCCGCGGGCAGCGGCTTGCCGTCGAGCCGCACTTCGACGGCGTCGTCCAGGGAACGCCCGAGCCCATCGGCACGGGCGACGGCCGCGGCATTCACCGCGAAGGTCTGCGGCAGCGTGAAGGTGATCTCGTCCGCCGCACTGACGATCACGAAGCGATAGATGTCTTCGCGCCGGCTGCCGAGCAGCCGCGTCTCCAGCCAGGCCGCGTCGACCACCATGTCGCCCTGCGACGACCGCTTCCGCGCCGAGATCGCCAGCGGCACCGACCCGAGAGATCTGGCCGTGGTCCACGTGCGGCTGGCCACCGATCCGAGCGAGCCGCTGTCTCGTTTCCAGGCGTCGCCCCGGACCTCTATCGACAAGGTCTCGGGAGCGGTGAGCGTGATCGATTGGCCGCCGATTCTGGTGGCCACCGGCAGCACGAGGGGCAGATCCTCGGCCACGGTCGATGCCGGCCCGATGGAAGGCGTGGGCAGTTCATATTGCACCGTCACCTCTCCGGCGCCGAGGAGAGGCGTGGCCAGCATGGCCCGCAGCCGCACCCGCGGCTGCACTGGCGGACCGCCCGCTGGCGCGGCCACGGGAACATCCTGACGGTCTCCGGGCTCATCGGCTCCGGGCTGTCGCGGCGCGTCGTCCGACGCTTCTGGGTTGAGCAGAATCCCGTTCTGCCGCACCTCGAGCGTGCCCGTCTCCGCCACGGCCGCGGGGATCTCCAGCACGACGAACTCCAGCGGCACGTGCGCGACGTCGAAACGGATCGTCTCGCGCACGATCATGTCGGATTCATCGATGTCGGCCTGGGCCGTGACGGCGGCGTCGACGCGCCGCGGCAGGAAGCGGCGG
The DNA here is from genome assembly GCA_046076685.1 of Planctomycetia bacterium. Classification (GTDB taxonomy): domain Bacteria; phylum Planctomycetota; class Planctomycetia; order Pirellulales; family UBA1268; genus CAMCQY01. The sequence continues at coordinate 11,682 of JBJTSM010000187.1, forward strand.
GTCGCCTCGAAGCTTCCGTCGGTGCCGTCGAGTCGATAGGCCAACGCCACCCGATCGGCATCGGAGCGGAGGGTGCTCGGCGTCAGCTGTCGGACGAGCCCCCGCACGCCTTCCGCATCGGGAAGCAGCTCGATGTCGCTCTGCGCCGCGATGATGATCGAGGCGGGCCCGACGAGATCGGCCTGCGGGGCGGGAATCTGCCAGGCCACCCGGCCGCTGTCCCGGTCGAGCTGGCGACCGCAGCGGATTTCCACGATCGCGTCGCCCGACAGGGGCTGCACGAACGGAATCACGAGCCGCCCCGCCTCCGCGGAGACCGCGGCGGAGTCGACGACGCTCGCGGGCCCCACCTCGTCGACATCCCAGTCGCCGAGGGCCAGAACGATCCGCGATACCGGCGCACCACGGGCCGAGACCCGCAGCCGCGCATCGAGCGCCACGCGGGCGGCGGACACGTCGTAGCGGTATTCAGGCTCGATCACCACCCGGCTGCGACGCGGCAGCACGCGGAGCGGCAGCCGCGCGGGCTGCGCGTCGTAGGCGAAGGCGGCGATGAAGCCGGGCCGCCGGGCGGACAGCGGCGGATCGATCCGGCGGTTGGCTCCCGCGTCGTCCCACTCCACCTGCCAATCCCCCTCGACCACGATGCTCGTCCGCCCCCACTGGCGCCAGAGCGGAACGTCGGCCACGGCGAATCCCAGCGGTTCAAAGGCCTCGCGTCCGGAGGGATCGACAGGCCGTTCGCATTCCAGCTCCACCAGGCTTCGGCCGTCGGCGGAGCGATCGATGCGGATGACCGCCTCGGGCTGGGCATCAGGGCCCTCGAGCGCCACGAGCGCCGACGGACTGCGGATGCTTCGCAACGTGGCCCGCGGCGGCAGCGTGACGCGGATCGTCGTCACGTTCGCGGGCAGATTGTCGAGGCGGATGGCCGCCTCGGTGATCGCCACTCGACCGTCGATCCGCACGAGGCTTTCCACCATGGCCTCCGGCACGGCGGCTCTCCCCGCATCGTGGCCCGGAATCTCTCCGGCGCCGTTCCGCGCGACGCCCACCCTGACCTTCACCGTGCCCGCCAGTCCCGCGCACGTCACGATGCTGCCGGCACCACCGGCCTGAGGCTCCACCCGCGGCGACTGCCCCGCGGGTCGAAGCGATACGTCGGGCGTGTTGCGCGGCGTCTTCAGTTCGAGCAGCGATGCCGTCGCCCGGGGCAGGCTGAGCGTGATCGATTCATGCGTCGGCGAGGCATCGACGGCGATCGTGCCCGCAAGCGTGATCGAGTGCCGTAGATCCTCGTTCTTGCCCTCCGTCGGCCCCGTCAGCCAGAGGCGATAGCCGGCCTCGCGCTGCGCAGTGGGATCGTCGCGATCCGTCGCGCCCGCCGTGAGGAGCATCCTGCCAGGTCCCTCGTAGCGGGGAGCGGCTGTGAGCAGGAACCCGTCGAGCGACAGAGGCAGGCTGACCCAGCCGCCGCGGGACTGCCGCACCGTCAGCTCCACGGTCACCTTGCAGGCTTCCGCTCCAGTGGCCGCGTCGCCGGTGGCGGCGGCATTCTCGGCGGCAGGCAGCGCGGCCCGCACGACCACGTTTTCCAGAACGGCGGGGGGCGGTTCGGGCAGCCCGGGAAGTCCTTCCTTCAACCGGAGCAGGTCGACGAAATCGCGATACTGGAATCCGGGCACCGGCACGAGCCGGCCGGCGTCGTCCTGCATGTAATAGATTTCCGGCGCGGCCTCGCGCACCGGGGGCGGGCCGACGGGATCGGCTGCGGAGGTCGACAATCCGGCCATCACCACGAGCAGAACTGCCCGCAGCACCGGCATCGCGCGGCGAAAAAAAAGTCGGCTCGGCATCGGGCCGGCAGGCTCCCGGGAATCGCTCGTGAAAAACGGATCAGGCAGGGTCAGCCAGGGCGGAAGCACCGGAGAAAGTCCGGCCCCGCTGGTGGCAAGACATACCGATTGCGCAAAAGCGCACGGCCACCTTCAACCTACCCTGCAGCCTACCCGCCGGCGCCGAATTCCGCCGCGGTTCCGCATTCTCGCGGCGGAATGACCGTCACAACCGGCAGATTTATCTTCACGCCGGGGGATCGGGCATCGGTTGGTGCACCATCCCGTCGCTCGCGCTCCGGGCTTCCATGGGAGCCGTCGTATTTCCACATAAAAGCCCCCGGCGCGAGCCAGGGGATCGGGCATCGGCTGGTGCACCATCCCGTCGCTTGCGCTCCGGGCTTTCATGGGAGCCGTCGTGTTTCCACATAAAAGCCCCCGGCGGTGCGTCACGGCGTACCCATCGGCAGCAACGTCCGCAGTTCGGCGAGCAG
>JBJTSM010000188.1:0-5166 GCA_046076685.1 Planctomycetia bacterium
GCCTGCTGGGGCGGGATTGTCTTCATGAGGTCGGCGATCGCCTGTCGCCCCGGGCGGGTGGGGCTCTGGGAATTTCCCTGGGAGGTGCTCGCCCGCCGGCGGAGCGATGCGGCCCGCGTGCAGGCGGCGGTCGGCCGGGAACTCGCGGTGATGAGCCTGCAGGTCGCGCAGCCGACAGGCGGTGACGCGGTGGGGGGCCGCAGGGTCACCCGGTCCGTGCGGCCGCTCTATGCGGCCCGCATCCGGGAATTCCGCGGTGATCTCGACGGTCCGCAGGGGGCGAAAGCGAGCTACCTCGCCGCCCGCCCGGGGCGACAGGCGATCGCCGACCTCATGAAGACAATCCCGCCCCAGCAGGCCGACGGCATCCGGCGTCTGTTCGAGCAGATGAAGGAAGACGCCACCTACTGGCTCGGTGTGCTCACGTTGGCCGAGGGGCAGAATGCCACGGCTGTCGATTATCTCGGCCGGATGACGCTTGAGGCCGCCCCCGACAGCCGTTGGACCGATGCCGCGCGGGTGAACCTGGCTCGGGCCCTGGCCGACCTGGGCCGCACGGAAGAGGCCGTCAAACTCCTTCGCGAAGACGCTTCGCCGCAGCGGTTCGGCAGCCGACTCTTGGCCGAAGAACTGGAAAAAAAGCAGAAATAGCGGCTTTCCGCGGTGTCCGCGGTTCCCGCGTTGCCCGCCGCAAGCGAGGCTGGTATGGTTGGTGGCTTCCTCGCCGGCCGCACGATTCAGGAAGAAGACAGAGAGAGCATCATGAAAGAAGGCATCCATCCCAAGTATCTCGACACCGTCGTCCGCTGCGGATGTGGCAACACGTTCTCGACGCGGAGCACCGTTCCCGAGATCAAGGTCGACATTTGCAACGTCTGCCACCCCTTCTTCACCGGGAAGCTGAAGTTCGTCGACACCGCGGGCCGGATCGAAAAGTTCAAGTCGAAGTTCGCCTCGGCGGGCTATGCGAGCCTGAAGAAGGCGAAGAAGCCGGCGGCCGCAGAGGCGCCGGCCTCCTGACCGGCTGTCCGGATCCATGCGCGATCAACTCGAAGCCAAGCTTTCCCGGTTCGAGGAACTCGAACGCGCCCTTGTCGATCCGGTGGTGCTTGCGGACCAGTCGCGGCTCTCGGCCGTCGCCCGTGAGCACGGCACGCTCGCGCGGCTGGCGCTGAAATACCGTCAGTTCGTGGCCTTGGAACGCGAGATCGCCGAGCACGTCGAGATGGCCGCCGGCGCGGATCGCGACCTCAAAGATCTGGCCGAGTCGGAGCTTCCCGGTCTGCGGGAGCGGCGGGAACGGGAATGGGACGAACTGCTCGAACTCTGCTCCGACGACGAGGATGCCGACCGGGCCCGCTGCATCATGGAGTTGCGGGCCGGCACGGGGGGCGACGAGGCGGCGCTGTTCGTCCGCGATCTCTACGAGATGTATCGCCGCTACTGCACCGAGCAGTGCTTCGACGTCGAGGTGCTCGACGCCAGTCCGACGGAACTGGGCGGATTCAAGGAACTCGTGTTGGGCCTGTCGGGGACGGCGATCTACCGCAGGCTGCAGCACGAGAGCGGCGGGCATCGCGTGCAGCGCGTGCCCGACACCGAGACGAAGGGACGGATTCACACGTCGGCCGCCACCGTGGCCGTGCTGCCGGAGCCCGAAGACGTCGAGGTGTCGCTCTCTCCCGACGAGTATCGCAAGGATCTCTTTTGTGCCAGCGGCCCCGGCGGTCAGCACGTGAACAAGACGGCGTCGGCCGTGCGGCTCACGCACCTGGAAACCGGCATCGTCGTGCAATGCCAGGACGAAAAGAGCCAGCACAAGAATCTCGCCAAGGCGTTGCGGGTGCTGAAGACGCGTCTCTATGAATACCGTCGGCAGATCGAGCATGACAAGCGGTCCGCCGAGCGGAAGACGCTGGTGGGCTCGGGAGACCGCAGCCAGCGGATTCGCACCTACAATTTCCCGCAGAACCGGGTGACCGACCATCGCATCAACGAGAGCTTCACGCTCGATCAGGTGATGGCCGGCAGGCTGGGGCTCGTGATCGAGGCGATCGAGCGGCACGCACGGGAACTCAGGAAAACTGAGATGGAACGATCCGCCAAGGTGGCCGCCACCTGAGGGGCCGCGCCGGCCCCGATATCCTCGCTCAGGGATGAACTCACTCAGGGACGAAGTGGAGAAGACGCATGGCCGGCGAACAACCGACGACCGACGTCTGGACGGTCGGCCGGCTGCTGACCTGGACGACCGATTGGCTCGCGGCCCGCGGCAGCGATTCGCCGCGGTTGGACGCCGAGGTGCTCCTCGCCCATGTCCGCGGCTGTCCGCGGATCGCCCTCTACACGGCGTTCGACGTGCCGGTGGGCGAAGAGGAGCGGGGCCGCTTCCGGGGGCTCGTGAAGCGAAGAGGCGAGGGGGAGCCGGTGGCCTATCTCGTCGGCAGTCGGGAGTTCTTCTCGCTGTCGTTCGGCGTGACCCCGGCGGTGCTCGTACCGCGGCCGGAAACCGAGCAACTGGTCGTCCGCGTGCTCGATCTCTGCCAGAACCGCGGCCCGGCCGCCCCGCGGCCGCGGATCGTCGACGTGGGCACCGGATCGGGAGCGATCGTCGTGACGCTCGCGAAACGTCTGCCGCACGCGGACTTCGTCGCCACCGACATCTCCCCGGCGGCGCTCGCGGTGGCCCGCGACAATGCCGGGCGGCATGGCGTGGCCGACCGGATCGAGTTCGTGGAGTGCGATCTGCTCGACGCGGCCGCGGGACCGTGGGACGTGATCGTGAGCAACCCGCCCTACGTCCGCGAGGACGAGTTCGACGCCCTGCCCCGCGACGTGCGGCTTCACGAACCGCGGATGGCCCTGGTGGCGGGGCCAAGCGGCGTGGAGGTGGTCGAGCGGCTGGTCGCCGCGGCCGCCGAAAAGCTCGCGACTGGTGGATGGCTCGTGGTGGAGGTGGGGCCGTCCACGGCAGGTGCTGCCGAGCAGATCATCGCGGCGCGGCCGGGACTGGCCCTGGAGCCCACGCTCAAGGACCTGGCCGGTCTGCCCCGCATCGTGCAGGCCCGCCGGCCCGGGTAGCGGGCAAGCGATTTTCCGACGCCCTGCGAGACCATCCCCGGGCTCGCGCCCGGGGCTTTTATGCGGATGGCAGCGCAACCATCAACGGCCGCGCCACGCTCGCATAAAAGCCAGGAGCGCGAGCGACGGGATGGGGCGCGGGAAAGACGTCGCCATTCCATTTGCCCTTCGCCGCCGTCGCGCACGCCATGGATGGTATGGACTCAGCGTGTGATCTCTCTTCATCGCTCGCATCGATTCGCGAAACGGCATCCGACGTGCTTGCCGCCTGTGCCGCGCGCTGGGCTGGCTGGGTGCGGCGGGAGCCGTTGCCCGAACGGCCGCTGGTGGTCGTGGCCGCGGCGGTCGTCACCGGCTGTGCGGTCGGTGGGGTGATCGACCTTTCTCCGGCCGCATGGTGGCTCGCCGCCCTGATCGCGATCGGCGGGTGGGCGATCGCGTTTCGCTCAGGCCGTCATGCCGTGGCGGCCTGTGCTGTGTTGGTGGGGATCGCATGCGGCGCCGCGGGCTGGTGCAGCGCCAGGTGGAACCTGTTTCCCCGCGACGATCTGGCCTGGAGCCTCTCCGAGTCTCCCCAGCCGGTAGCGGTCGAGGGGGTCGTGGTGGAGTCGCCGCGACGGCTGTCGGTGCAGTGGTCGATCCGTTGCGCAGTGCCGCGGCCCGCGCGGCGGCCGAGCGGTCCTCGAGCGAGTGTGTGCTGGCGGTGCGGGCTGTTCGCCGGGGGGCATCGTGGCGGCCCGCGTCGGGCCGTGCGGCCCTGATCGTGGAGGGGGAGCCGCCCGATCTGTCGGCCGGCTGCCGGGTGCGGGTGCTCGGGCGTGGCATGCGGCCGTCGGCGCCGCTGAATCCGGGTGAGTTCGATTTTCGGCAGCGTGCCCGGTCGCTGCGGTGCCTGTCGATCGTGCGGGCCCATGCGGCGGAGTGCGTGCGGGTGCTTTCCCGGCCCGGTGCCTGGTCGCTCACGGGGTGGATCGACCGGCTGCGGGGCGACGGCGTCGAGGTGCTCGGCCGCCATCTCTCGCCCGAGCGGGCGGCCCTGGCGGCGGCTCTGCTCCTCGGCAGCCGCGAGGCGTTGCCGCGGGAGGAGTCGCTCGAATTCCTCGTCACCGGCACGATCCATATCCTGTCGATCTCCGGGCTCCACGTGGGCTTCCTGTCGTTGGCGCTCTTCAAGGTGCTTCGGCTGGTCGCCCTGCCCCGCGGCTGGTCGCTCGTGGCGGTGGCCTTGTGCACCGGCCTCTACATGCTGCTCGTGCGGGCGGAGACTCCCGTGCTCCGGGCGACCTTGCTCGTCTGGCTGGCCTGCCTCGGGGCGGCGATTGGGCGGCGGTCGCTTGCGGTCAATTCGCTGGCCTTGGCCGCGATCCTCGTGCTGCTCTGGCATCCGCCCGAACTCTTTCGCGTCGGCTCCCAGCTGTCGTTCCTCTCGACAGCCGTGCTGATCGGCGCGGCGGCCGCCCTGCCCCGCACCGACACCGACGACCCCATCGAGCGGCTCATCGAGCGGAGCCGGACGCCCCTGGAGCGGCGGCTGCGCCGGATCGGCCGACAGGGCTTGGAGATGGTGGTGACCGGGACCGCCGTGTGGGCGGTGACGGCGCCACTCGTCGCGGCCCGGTTTCACCTCGTCAGCCCGGTGGGGCTGGTGCTCAACCCGCTGATCGCGCCGCTGGTGGCGGTGGCGATGGCATGGGGCGGGCTGTGCCTGGTGATGGCACCGGTGTCGACACCGCTGGCGGCCGCCTGCGGCTGGGCCTGCGATGGCACGCTCCGCAGCATCGAAGGCATCGTGAGCTGGGCCGCCGGGCTGCCCGGCGGCTATTGCTGGGTGGCCGGGCCGCCGGGCTGGTGGGTGGCGGGGTGGTATGTGCTGCTCGGGCTTTCGCTCGTGACCCTTTCGCGGGAGCGGCTCGTCCGCTTGGGCACCTGGGCCGCGGTGGCCGTGGCCTGGGTCGGCGTGGGTTGGGTCGGCACCACCGCGCAGCGATTGCTCGTTCCGGATCCGACCGAGATGCGGGCGGTGGTCGCGGCGATGGGGCATGGTTGCGGGATCGTGGTGAGGAGTCCGACGGGGCGGTGCCTCGT
>JBJTSM010000189.1:0-5707 GCA_046076685.1 Planctomycetia bacterium
CCTCGACGTTGTCGCAGAAGAGCCAGCGGAACCACATGTTGCCCGCCAGATGCATGACACTGCCGTGCATGAAGATCGCGGTGAGGAGCGTCAGCCACACCGGCACCGGCGTGGGCCGCAACCCCGGCACCGTGACGACCATGTGCTGCCCCTGCACCGCGATCTCGCGCTGCGTGGGCTCGGTGACGACGTCGCGGCCGGAGATGATCTCCGCCGGCACCTGGCAGTAGGCGAGGGTGACGTTGTCGTTGGCCCCCATCTGCTGGAGCACCACGAACACGAACACGTTCGCGAGCAACAGCGCGATCGTCACGAACGGAAACGTCGTGCGGTCGGAGTTGTCATCACCGACGGGAAAAACCATGGCGCATATCCTGCAAAGGGGTCAAATACCAAGTGTCCGGGCACGGTGGGGATGCTCCGCCGGTGCGACCGCAGCGGACAATAGTAGTCGACTTGCGCGAATGCCGCATGCGGAGCTGGACGACGGGGGGCGGCAGGCTAATACTGTCCATCGCAGGGGCACTGCTCGCAGCATGGAAGGCAGCATCATGAAATGCCCTGCGTCTCTGCGCCGTCCCGCCACTACCTGTGCGGTCGAGGCCCTTGAATCACGCTGGACGATGTCGGCTGACGTCGCCGCCGCCGCCGTCCGGCAACTCGACTGGCAGGGCCAGTCGGTCACCGTGCGGCCGGATGCCTGGATCGTGCGGGCGGCCTCGACGCCGGCCGCCGCCGGCTGGAACCTCGCCCCGCAGTGGCGGGCCAACCCGCTCGGCGAGGGCTTCTACGCGCTCTCTGCTCCGGGGGCGTCGACGCAGGACGTGCTCGGCTGGGCCGCGCGGACGACGGCGGTCCGCTCCATCGAGCCCGACTTCGTCATCACGCCCACGATCTCCTCCAATGATCCGTCGTTCGGCCAGCTCTGGGGCCTCGACAACACCGGCCAGTCGGGTGGCCTGGCCGATGCCGACATCGACGCGCCCGAGGCGTGGAACACGACCACCGGCTCCCGCAGCGTGGTCGTCGCCGTCATCGACACGGGCATGGACTACACCCATCCCGACCTCGCCGCAAATGCCTGGCGGAATCCGGGCGAGGTGGCAGGCGACGGCATCGACAACGACCGCAACGGCTTCGTGGACGATGTCTACGGTTGGGACTTCGCCAACAGCGACTCGAACCCCATGGACGACAACGGCCACGGCTCGCACGTGTCGGGCACGATCGGCGCGGTGGGCAACAACGGCACCGGCGTAGTGGGGGTCAACTGGCAGGTCTCGATCATGCCGCTCAAGTTCCTCGACGCCTCGGGGAGCGGCAGCACCAGCGCCGCGATCGCGGCGCTCAACTACGCCACCCGCATGCGGCGGGATTTCGGGATCAACGTGGTGGCGACCAACAACAGCTGGGGCGGGGGCGGCCTCTCCACGTCCCTCCGCGACGCGATCGACGCGGGCGCAAACGCCGGCGTCCTCTTCGTGGCGGCGGCCGGGAACGAGGCGAACAACAACGACGCCACGCCGGCCTATCCCGCCAGCTACACGGGCACGTCGGTGATCTCCGTCGCGGCGACCGACCGCTCGAACCGTCTGGCGAGCTTCTCCAACTACGGCGCCACGAGCGTCGACCTGGCCGCGCCTGGGGTGGGCATCCTCTCGACGACGCCCAACGCGTCCTATGCCTCCTACAGCGGCACGTCGATGGCCACGCCCCATGTCACCGGCACCGTCGCGCTGCTGGCGGCCGCCAACCCGCAGGCCACGGCCGCCCAGATCCGCACCGCGATCCTGTCGAGCACGACGCCGGTCGCCGGCCTTGCAGGCAAGGTGGCCACCGGCGGACTGCTCAACGCCGCCGCCGCCCTGCAGGCCCTGGGAGCCGCAACGCCGACGCCCGCCCCCACACCGAGCCCGACGCCCACTCCCACGCCGACGCCGACACCCGCCGATGCGGGCGACTCGCTCGCCACGGCGCTCGCGGTGACGGCCTCGTCGGGGAGCGTGCGTTTCCCCGGCCAGATCGGCGACGGCCAGTACGGCAGCCGCGACGTCGATCTCTTCCGGGTGGTGCTGCAGGCCGGGCAGTCGCTCACGATCGACGTCGATGCCCGCTCGCTCGCCTCGCCGTCCACGCTCGACAGCTTCATGCGGATCTTCGACTCGCGGGGCCGCGAACTCGCCCGCAACGACGATGCCAACGGCTCGTTCGACAGCTACCTCTCGGTGATCTCGCGGACGGGGGGCACGTTCTATGTCGGCCTCTCGGGCTACGGCAACTCGGGCTATTCGCCGACCCGCGCCGGCTCGGGCCGCAGCGGCTCGACGGGACAGTACGAGGTGGCCTTCAACTTCGGCGCGCTCGTGCAGCGGACACCGACGCGGAGCGGCTTCGGCATGCGCATGATGGGCCTGCCGGACGCGGCGCCGTCCGCCGCGCAGAGCTGCGGACTCGGCGAGCCGCAGACGGCAGCCGGTCAGCGGGTCGCCGTGAAGCGGTGGACCATGGTGTGGCGGTAGGTCTGCCCCGGATCGAGCCGCACCGTCGGCCAGTCGGCCTGCCCGGCGTGGTGGATGGCGTCGGGATACTTCTGCGTCTCCAGGCAGACCGCCGCCTGCTTGCCATACGCCGTCCCGCCCTTGCCCGTCACCGAGCCATCGAGATAGTTGCCGGTGTAGACCTGGATGCCCGGCTGGTCGGTGAGGATTTCCATGCTGCGGCCGCCGGCCGGATCCCGCAGCACCGCCACGCTTCGCAGAGCTCCGTCCGGCTTCCAGCCGCGCACCACGTAGTTGTGGTCGATGCCGCCCGGATTCCCGCCGTCGGCCGACGGGGGCAGCGCCTTGATCGTGTCGCCGAGCGTGACGACAGGCCGGCGTTCGGGCCGCAGGTCGAAGGGCGTGCCCGCCACCGCCGCGAACTCGCCGGTGGGGATGCTGCCGGCGTCCACCGGCAGATACCGGTCGGCGGCCACCGACAGCTCATGCCCGTGGATCGTGCCCGCGGCGTGGCCGGCGAGATTCCAGTAGGAGTGGTGGGCGAGGTTCACGAGCGTGGGGGCGTCGCAGGCCGCCGTCATCTCCACCCAGAGTTCGCCGTCGGGGGTGAGCGTGTAGGTGGCCTTGACCGTGAGCCGGCCCGGGTAGCCCTCGTCGCCGTCGGGTGACTCCATCTCGAACTCGACCGCCGGCCCCTTCTCCGACACCCGCGGCGTCGCCCGCCAGAGCTTCTTGTCGAAGCCGACGAGGCCGCCGTGGAGATGGTTGGGCTCGTTGTTGATCGCCAGCTGGTAGGCCTTCCCGTCGAGTTCGAACCGGCCTGCGGCGATGCGGTTGGCCACGCGGCCGCAGGTCGCGCCGAAGTAGGGGTGCTTGGCAACGTAGTCGTCGAGCGTGTCGAAGTCGAGCACGACGTCGACCGGCCGGCCGTCCGGTCCGGGCACGTGCAGGCTCGTGAGGATCGCGCCGAAATCGGTGACCGTCGCCTTCCAGCCGCCCGGCGTCTCGAGCGTGTAGAGGTGGGCCTCGCGGCCGTCGGCAAGCCGGCCGAACGCCGCGACGGCGGGCACCGAGAAACGAGCATCGGGCCGACCATCTGTCTTGGCATCGGTCTGGGTCACGGAACCTCCTCGCGTCGCAGCCACCGGCTCGGCGGCCGCGGCCAGTCCGGCCGCGAGCACGATCCCGCAGGCCACCGCCCATCGATCGCACGTCATGGATTCACTCCCGTCTCCGGCCGGCAGTCGGCCTCCCGGTCGGCTCGTGCATCAGCCGCGTTCCAGCGGCTTGGCGGTGACGCGTGGCTTCGCGGCTCCCCCGCCGCTCTCGGCCTCTTCGCGTTTCATCCCGATCCAGCCGTCGATGCTCCACGGGCCGCCGCCGAAGGCGACCAGCGCGAGCAGGCCGCCGGCGATCGACATGTTCTTCATGAACTGGATCGTCTGCAACTGCCGCTGGCCGGGATCGGCGAACGTCCAGAAATCGTGGAAGTAGAAGGTGGCGGCGAGCAGGAAGGCGAGCAGGAAGGCCGCGCCGATCCGCGTCCACGCGCCGAGCACCACGCTCAGGCCGCCGATCAGCAAGAGCCCGATCGCGCCGAACAGGGCGAATTTCGGATTCGGCACGCCCTCTGAGGCCATGTAGGCGGCGGTCGCCTGGAACTGCGGAATCTTGTTGGCGACCGCGCTGACCACGAAGATCGCGGCCAAGAGCAGCCGCGCGACGAGCGACAAGGCCCCCTGCACGGCCGTGGCGAGTTGTTCCATGATTGATCACTCCTCGACGCTCGGTCCCGACACGGCCTCCCGGCCTCGTCCCAGATCGTCGCGAACCGCTCGCCCGCCGGCAAGAGCGGCTTGCCGGGCGAAACCCGCCGCCGGGATGGGGATGGCTTTTGCCACGGATATTCAACACACGGGCTGATCCCGCGTGATGCAATGGAGGGCGCCGCGGCCGCGGACGAGCTCCCGGCAATCGACCGGCACGATCCTCCGCCCGGGAAAGCAGCCGGCCAGCGTGCGGACCGCCGGCTCGTCGGTCGGCCCGCCGAACACCGGCACCAAGACCGCGCCGTTGGCCACGTAGAAATTGAGGTGGCTCGCGGGCAGCTGCACGCCCTCGAAGCCGAACTGCGAGGGAACGTCGATCGGGATCACCTCCAGCCGACGGCCCCGGGCATCGACCGCAGCGGCGAGCGTCACGAGGTTCGCCTCGAGCGACCCATGGTTGGGATCGCGCCGGTCGGGCTGCCGTGCCGCCACCACGCGGCCGGGGGCGACGAACCGGGCGAGCTGGTCGATGTGGCCGTCGGTGTCGTCTCCCGCCAGTTCGCCCCCGAGCCAGATGACACGGTCCGCGGCGAGCTGATCGACGAGCACCTGTTCCAACTGCTCTCGTGACAGCCCGGGGTTGCGCTTCGGGTCGACGACGCAGCGGTGGTTGACGAGCAGCGTGCCTGCACCGTCGGTCTCGATCGCGCCCCCTTCGAGCACCACGCCGGGCGCGACCACTTCCGCCCCCAGCCGCTCCGCGATGGCCCGTGCCACCCGCGCGTCTTGATCCCAGGGAGGATATTTTCCTCCCCACGCGTTCCAGTCCCAGCAGACGGCCACCGGGCCGCCGTTCTGCCCGCGGGCGCGCGGCTCCCGCGGCGCCGGCTCGCACGGAATCAAAAACACCGGTCCCGTGTCGCGGAGCCACGAGTCGTTCGTGGGGATGTCGATGCATTCCACGTCGGCCACGCCGCGGAGCCGCTCCCGCGCCTCCTCGAGGGCCGGGCCGCTCGCGATCACCTTCACCGGCTCATAGGCGGCCAGGAGCCGGATGAACCGCGCAAAGAACGCCGAGATGACGGCGAAATCCCCGAGGAACGTCGCCCGGCGATGCGGCCAGGCGATCCACGTGGCTGCATGGGGCTCCCACTCGGCCGGTAGCCGGTATCCACCCGCGCTGGCCACGGCTACCTCCCGAATCGCTGGAGCAGGGTGCCGTAGGCGTCGATCCGCCGGTCGCGGAAGAAGGGCCAGCGGGTCCGCGACCATTCGATCCGGGCGAGGTCGCACTCCACGACGATCGTCTCCGGCGTGTCGTGGCCGGCCTTCACGAGCCGCTCGCCGTTGGGCGCGTAGACGACGCTCGCGCCCCAGAACCGCAGGTTCTCCTCGCGGCCGGTGCGGTTCACCGCCACCACGAACACGCCGTTGGCGATC
>JBJTSM010000190.1:0-2226 GCA_046076685.1 Planctomycetia bacterium
TCCGCCGGGCCGCAAGGCCTCGAACACGGCCGCCGCCAGGAAGGGCCGCCACCGCCGGCCGCCGACGGCGAGCCACTCGCGGCCGATCTCCTCGGCATGGCCCACCGGCGGGCCCATGAGCGCATCGAGCGCCGGCCGCTCGAACCAGCTCTTCACCGTTTCATGCAGCCCGCCGAGGTCGAGCCGTCGCGACCGGTCCGCCGCCTCGAGGTGGATGTAGTCCCAGACCCAATCCACGTCGACCGCGGTGTCGATGCAGTCGTCCTGCAGCAGTGGCACGGCCACCGCGGGGATGGCCGCCGCCTGCACGTGCGGAAACGTCTTCTCGAGCACCGGCATGCAGCTCACGCCGACGATCGCCTCGATCGTGCCGGTCTGCACCATCGCCATCACGAGCGCCGAGCCCTCCGCCACGAGCACCGCGTAGCCGAGCCGCTCCGCCTCCGCCTGGAAATCCTGGATCGAGCAGAGGCCGCACTGCTTGCAGAGCAGGCCGAACTCGTCGAACGGCGCCGGGCAGCGGTTCTCCACCCGCAGGCACTTCGGCATGAGCAGGAGCCGACGCTCGAAGGGCACGGCGGCCAGGGCGTCGCGCCACGACTCGTTGTTGACGATCACCACGGCGTAGTCGAGGTAGGTCTCCGCCAGCCCCGCCACGCCGAGCGCCGCGAGGGCCCGGCGGCGCAACTCGTCCAGGCCCAGCGGCGGCACGGCCCGGTCGAGCTTCATGCCGCGGCGCACGGCCTCGAGCAACGCATCGCGGGCCGCCTTCGTCTGCGGGATCGAGGGCTGCGGCGGCCGCGAGCGGATGAGCGCCGGCGGCACCGGGGGCGGCAGGATCGCCAGCGCGATCGACGATGGGTCGGCTGTGGACATCGCGGGCACCTCTCCGGGAGCTTCCAGTATGCCCTTCGGCACCGGATTCGTCAGGCCGGTCGTCCCGATCCCGCGGCATCGGCCGCCTCTTTCGCCGCCGCTGCCCGGGCGGCCGCCGCCTCGACCCGCCGCTGGATCTCCTCGGGGGAGGGCAGGGCGTCGAGCACCTCGCGGGGGATCTGCGCCGCGTCGGCGAGTTTCGTGAGGCACCGCCGCCGCTCGGCGAGGGCCTGGTCGGCGCTCCGCTCCTTGGAGAACCGCGTCTTGGCGTCGGCGCTCCGCTCCCGCAGCTTGGCGTAGATGTCGCCGCCGAGCAGCGCGGAAATGTCGACCTTCATCTTCTCGCGATGGACGTCGCTCTCCGCCACCGGGCTGCCGTCGATCGGGCCGGTGTGATACTTGGGGAACATGATCGCCACCTCCGGGCAGACCCGGGAGCAGGCGGGGCAGTTGACCTTGCAGTTGGCCGGATGCTCGACGCGGAGCGTGTGATCCGCCGCCACGCCGTAGACGTCGAAGAGGCAGAAGCTCAGGCACTGCATGCAGTTCGTGCACCGGGCCGTGTCGATCACCGGGAACCACGGCTTCCAGGTGTCGGCCGTGTTGGCCACCGGACCTGCGGCGACCGCCGCGGCCTCCGGCGGGCGATTCATCGGCCGGGTGCCGCGGGCCGTCTCGACCGCGGCCACGATCGCGTCGACCGAAAGGCCCGTGACGTCGCGGATCGCCAGGTCGCAGGTGCCTGCGGAGTCGTCCACGAGCGGCGGGCCCGAGGGAAAGCAGCCGATCACGACGAGCGCACCGCCGGCGGGCAGGCCGGCCGTGCCCGCGCCCGCCCGCGTGACCGCATACCCGCGGTCGAGGAGCGCCGCGAAGACGCCGGCACGGTCGGCGGACGAGAGCGGGATGGCTCCCGTTCCTTCATAGACCACCACCCGCGGCGGCAGGAGCGCTGGGGCGATCATGATCCGCCTCCGTCCGCAGGCGTCGCCTCGGGCGCGGCGAGCAGGGTGGCCAGCACCGCTTCGGCCGTGTCGGTCCGCATGTTGAGGATCTGCACGCCCTGCTGCGGCAGCGGGGCATCGGCGAGCGTGAAGAGCCCCTGCACGGCCCGCGGCCAGCAGGCGGCGATCTTGAGCGGGCCGTCGCCGCGGGCCAGTGCGGCCAGGTGCGGGTCGCGGCGGGCGGCCATCTCGCAGAGGTCGGGCACCATTTCGAAGCCGCGGCCCGCCTCGGCCAGTCCCGCGAGCACGGCATCCTTCACGGCGGCCGGCACGACCTGCGCGTAGGCACAGCGGCAGTAGAGGATGCGGTCGGCGGCGGACTCGGGCCGGTCTGTCCGGTCTGTCA
>JBJTSM010000191.1:0-2038 GCA_046076685.1 Planctomycetia bacterium
ATTTCACGAGGGCCTCGCGCCCGACAGTGCCACGTTCAACGGCCGCAGCCAGTATGGCAACCTCGCCGAAGGCGACGGCGGGCTCAAGTACGACAAGGACGGACGGTTCGCCTATCTCAATGGCTACATGCAGTGGGGCGACGAAGAGTCGCTTTATCTCGGCTTCTGGAATGCGAAGGATCCGGCACAGCAGATCGCGTTTGTGGCGCTCCGGCCGAGCGAGTGGCTCCATCCAGACATCGATCCGCATCCGAGCACGATCATCAAGCAATACGTGCAGACCACCTGCCCGACGTTCGAGCGGAAGACCTCGGGCGACGTCTTCATGCGGGCGCCCGTCTGCCTGGGCAGGCGGGTGTATGGAATCGGCGGCGTCGAGCGAAGGCTCGAAAAGCAGGTGCTCCCCGAGCGCAACGGCCCGGTCGTCTCGGAAAAGGAGCAGTGGGGCTCGAACCTCATGCTGCGGCATGTCCGCCTGGGCCGCGCCGAGCTTGACCGCATCCGCCACTGGGTGGTGCGGTACGACGAGCCCGGAAAGTATCCGCGGATGTATGTGCCCGCGGGGGATCTCGCCCGCTATGAGTCGCGGAAGACCCGTAAGCCCTTGGCCGAGGCGCAGGCGGCGATCGCCGCCCGGAAGGAGACCACCGACGCCGACCGGAAACTTGTGGCCGATGCAATCGCGAAGCTCCGCGGCACGGTGCATCACTTCGTGCAGACCGAATACGGCCACATGGACTACGGCATCAACCTCGGCCTGATCGCCAACGCCGCCGAAGACGCCCTCGTCTCGCCGGCCTGCACGCCCGAGCAGGCGGCCGACATCCGCCGCTGGATGGCGGCGATCGTCTCGTACGCAGTGAATCCCGACTTCGTGCCGCCCCGGACGGCCGGCTTCGGCTGGGGCTCGGCCAACATGATGGCGCAGGTGCAGTGCCGCGCCTGCTATCTCGTGTCGCTGCTGCCGGGGCACCCGCACGCGAAGAAGTGGCGGGACGAGCTTGCCCACGTGGTCACGCTCTATATCGAAGACCAGATCAACGAATCGGGCGCCACGCTCGAGTGCCCCCACTACGGATCCATGGCGATCATCATGCCGGTGCACGCCCTGGCCGCGCTCGCGAGCAACACCGATCTCGACCTCTCCCGCGCCGAGAAGCGGCTGCGGGCGGCGGCCCAGTTTCGGCTTTCGACGCTCCTGCCCTGGGATCTCCGCGGCAACCTGCGGTCGGTGGGCAGCGAGGGCGATAGCTACTACGCGACCGACGAAACCTTCGCCCCGCTGGCTGGCTTCTTCCAGCCGCGCGATTCCCATCTCGCGCGGCAGCTCGCCTGGGGACTGAAGGAGAGCGGCAACAACCTCGGCCAGCATGCCGACGCCAGCTACAAGATGGTCGATCCGGGACTCGAGCCGCTCCCACCCACGCTCGGCACGGAAAACTTCCCCGGCTTCGGCTTCGTGATGCGGAACGGCTTCCCGCGGCAGGACGAGGCCTGTCTGCAGGTCTATGCCGGGTCGTTCTCCTGGGGCCACGGCCACAACGACCGCGGCACCTGGCTCCTCTACGCGAAGGGTGCGCCCGTGATGGCCGACTTCGCGGCGATGTATACACCCTCGATGCGGGAAAACTGGATGCACCCCGGCGGGCTCACATTCAACCACGACGAGAGCGTGCGGCCGGCGGGCAACGACCCCAAAGACGCCTGGTGGCAGCAGTCGCACGAGGCGACGTTCCGATCGCTCAAGACCGCCCCGTTCACGGTCGTCGAGATGAAGGAAGACCCGACTGCCAAGGACGATCTCTCGATGCTCGGCACGGTCACGGCCTTCCGCCCTGCGCCGCAGGCCGACTACGCCCGGATGGAGCGACGGGTGGGCTTCCTGCACCGGGTTGCGTATGCGCTCAAGGAGCCGCATGGCGTCGATTTCTTCATCGACAGCCCGCACGAGAAGGTCGTCCTTCAAAGACCCTTCCTCTGGACCCGGCAGTATGCCTTCGTGAAGGACGCCGACCCGATGGGGCACAACTATCTCGTG
>JBJTSM010000192.1:0-3697 GCA_046076685.1 Planctomycetia bacterium
CGCGGCGACGGCGGCGCGGAGGAACGCCTGCGAGGGAAGCCCCGCAACACGGATGTCGCGGGCGGCCGACAGAGACAGCTTGGGCCCGACGCAACGGCCCAACGCGGCAGCCTGCTCAGCCGAGAGCCGCTCGAGCCCATCGAGCGAGAGTTCGCCCGAGCAGCCGGCCAGCACACCCAGCACGACCGCGTCGGCGGTGCGCACCGCCGGAAACGACAGCGATTTCCGACCGCCACCCACCACCTTCGCGAGCGGTGCGGGGATCTGCTGCAACCTCGGGAAGCCGATCCACCCGGGGCCTGAGACCAGCCGCTCGAGACCTGCCGGCGGAGATTCCAGCCATGGCGAAGGGGCCCAGAACCGGATCGTGCCGACATGGCCGGCGATCGCGGCGCAGGCGGCGTCATCCAACTCACAAGGGGCATACACGTCGATCACGTCCCCCTGATGGTCCCGCACCATGGCCACAAGGTCTGCGGGCGTGAGGGACTGCGGCTGGAGTTCGATTTGCAACGGAGGACGCCGTGAACTGGCGTAGGACGACTGCCCGGGCAGATCGACGAGGCGAAGCACGCCGTCGGTGTCTTCGAGCCTGTGACTGATCGGTACGTCCAGCCTGTGCCAGAGCGCTCGCGGGCCTTCTCGGGCCGGGTCGTCGGCCGACGACTGCATTCGCACCCGGACTCGGAGCCGTTGCCCGCCGGCCGGCGACGTCGGCAGGACCCACCGATCCAACAGCCCAGTCGGCCGATCGCCGATCCGAAACACGCGGATCCAGGGTGCATCGCCGATGGAGGCATCGACTTCGATCGAGGACGATTCCTCGACCGTCTCGAACGCCGCCCGGAGCACTGCGGCACCGATCGGGAACGGTGACTGGAAAGAAAACACGCTGGTTCCCTCCGACACGTCATCGGCCAACCCCAGGAAAGCCCGCTCCCCCTCTTGACGCCGCTTGATGCCATCGTGGGCGCAAACCCCCGAAGGAAGATTGCCGAGCCCGGTCAGTTCCATCCTGACACCTCCGGGGATCGGGATTGGCACCGCACCGGCCGCCTCCCCCTTCCGGCCCGATTTTTCGACCAGTTCACGTCGCCCGGCAACGATCCGCGTCATGTGTTCGACGGTTCCCGGGGCCACCGACAAGTCGTTCATCCCTGAACCGAAGACCGCTGGCTGGTAGTCGAACGCAATCTGGCATTCCGTGATGAAGGGAACGTCGTCGTGACACAGCCGGCCGAGGATCTTGATTGGCACATCCGAGGCCTGCGCGACGTCGGCCCCTGGGTCGTCCCAGACCTTGACCAGCAGCGGTTGGTAGGCGCCGGCGACGCCCGTACTCTGGCACCAGATATCGACCATCCTGAGCGCCTCGTCACCGGGCTCCTTGAAGCATGCTGCCGATGCCTGCAACGCCTTTTCGATCCGTTCTCGAAACGCCCCCGCCGGGAGTGGCATTTCCACACGGCTTATCCGTCCCGTATCGCGAAACGCGTCGGCGTCGACTCCCTGCAGCGTCGGGCCGTCCAGGGCAGTCGAGACGATCAGCCGGATGCGCGCGTACGGAAGTTCGACGGGCGCGGACGCACGCAACACGTCCACGCTGACCGGCCTGGCCGTGACAAGCCTCAGGTATTCTTCCACGACCGCCCGGGGAGCGGACGGCACGTCACGCCCCCATGCGGTCCCGCCGCCGATGCGTGTCGCGACACCGCCGCTGAAGGGCATTCCGCCGAGCAACACGACCAGGAGTGCCGCTCCAAACGCTTGCTTCCGCAGGCTCTTTCCCGCCATCACGCGACTCGAACTGGCTCCAGCGGCACCACTCGCACGCGGGAATTTACCGCCCGCTCGAGCATTTGCCCAGCGCGCCACGGAATCTTTCGGCCCCCGCCAGCTATTTTGTCGGTCGCTCACGTGCGGCGGCACGCTATGCTATCCGCCCATTTCCAAGACAGTGGCTGCCCACCCATGCGCCCAGTCGACTCCCGCCTCATCCGTCACCGTTACTGGATCGTTTCCACGCTCGCCAGTGGGGGCATGGGGCATACCTACCGCGTCTGGGACCTCCAGCAACGCATTCCCGCCGTCATCAAGATACCCCGACGTGACGCCCAGGGAGGGCCGGACACGGGGCGGCGGTTCGTTCAAGAGTTGCATGCGATGCTGGCGCTCCAGCACGAGCACATCGTACCGATCACCGACTACGGCGACGACGACGACCTGCCATTCGTGGTGATGCGGTTCCTTCCGGGCGGATCGCTGGCCGATTATCGGGATGATCGTGCCGGGACACAGACGGGGAATCCAGCGTCGATGTTGCACTGCTGGCTGCCGGGCGTCGCAGCGGCCCTTGACTTCATGCACCAACGCTCCGTGCTGCACCGTGACGTCAAACCCGCCAACATTTTCCTCGACGCCTTCCTGAAGCCTTACCTTGGTGACTTCGGCATCGCCAAGGCACTCGACGACTCCGCCCGCATCCTGCGCAGCGAGGATCTGACGGCTGACCACATCGCCGTGGGAACGGCGGCCTACATGGCGCCGGAGCAGTTTCGGCGGGGAGCACCGGTGACTCCTCGCACCGACCAGTACGCGTTGGCGGTGACCGTGTACGAGATGCTGTCGGGCAAGCCTCCTTTTCAGGGAGACACGGAGCACATCGGGGTTGAGCACTGCACGATGGCTCCACCCGCCCTCGACATCGATCGGCTGCGCATCCCCCCGAGCCTGCCGGCGGCGGTCGAACGAGCTCTCGCCAAACGGCCTGAGGAGCGATTCGCCGACTGCGGGGAATTCGCCCGTGCGGTCCTCGCCGACCTGCCACCGCTTCGACTCTCACGCGACATCGCCCGCTTTCTCTGCCCGGGATGCAAGACCATCATCCGGCTCGATGTGTCCCGCGCCGGTACGGCGGGCACATGCATGAAGTGCAAGAAGGTGCTCGAGATCGCCAAGGATCTGACGGCCCTCTGGCTACGCGACGAGACATCCGTCGCGGAAAGCAGGTCGAGGGACAAGTCCGCTGAAAGCGCGAGGCCACGTGACAAGGGCGGCTGGTTCACAAGACTGATGGGCCATGCCCGTCTGGCGTTCGCCGCAGCGACCGGCTGGCTGAAGTCGGCCGGCCTGGCCACGGTGCTCGCGGCAGCGATCGCCGGACTCCTGGCATGGTTTGCCAACGAGACCCACTGGCGCAACCGCTTCGCCAGCGATCTGGCCGAATCGAAAAACGCGCTGGCACGCGCCGAACGCGAGATCACGCGGCTTCGTCTGGATCTCGAGGCGGCCCGCGCGCAGGCCAGTGCCGGCGCCGCTCCTCGGACACGCGCCGGGCGGCGGAGCCTCGACGCCGAGCCGTCACCATCCGCGCCCCTGCTGGAGGACGAAGACGACCGCGGCCTGCCGACTGCCCGATGACGGCAGTCCGGGAGACGTCGATCTTCATCATCCCCCCACGCATCTTCGGCGCGGGATCGGATCGATCCGTTTCCCTTCGTTCACTCGAGCCCGTAGGCGCCCGCCATCGGGATGTCGAGGCCCGTGCGGCTGGCGAACTGGGTCCGCGACAGGAACCGGGGTTCGAGGTTGAACGTCACGCCCACGTTGTTGCGGCTGTAGTCGACGTTGAAACCGAACGTCATCAGGAACGACTCGCCGATCCGCACGAGCTGGAAGTTCTGACCGATGTTCATCC
>JBJTSM010000193.1:0-2846 GCA_046076685.1 Planctomycetia bacterium
GCTGGCGATCAGCACGCTCCTCTTCGGCGACGGCGAGCGACCGTATCCGCATCCGTTCCGCACCTGCATCGTGCTCGGGCACATGCTGGGCGAAGACGGCCAGAAGATGAGCAAGAGCAAGCGGAACTACCGCGAGCCGGCGGAGATCTTCGACAAGTACGGGGCCGACACGCGTCGCTGGTTCTTCCTCGCCGGCCAGCCGCCCTGGACGAGCATCCGCTACAGCGAGCGGGCGATCCGCGAGAGCGTGCCCGAGTTTCTGCTCAGGCTCTGGAACGTCTACAGCTTCTTCGTGATCTACGCCCGGATCGACGGCTTCGATCCGGCCACGCTCCTCGACTCGGCCGGCTCGCTCGATCATGGCGACCTCGCCCGGGCCCGTGGCTACCGCCCGGTCGCCGACCGCGGCGAACTCGACCGCTGGATGCTCTCGGAGCTCAACGCGACGGCCGCCGCGATGGTCGCGCGGCTGGACCGCTACGACCACTTCGGGGCCGCCGGCGAGCTGTCGGCCCTCGTCGACGCGGTGAGCAACTGGTTCGTCCGCCGCAGCCGCGACCGCTTCTGGGCCGCGGGCCGGGCCGACACGGGCCCCGACGGCAACGCCGACAAGCTCGACGCCTACTGGACGCTCTACGAGACGCTCCTCACGATCGCCCGCCTGGCGGCCCCCTTCGTGCCCTTCGTCAGCGAGGCGATCTGGCAGAACCTCGCCGTGGCCGCCTTTGGCGGCACCGTTCCCGAGAGCGTGCACCTCACCGACTATCCCGCCGGAGATGCGGGCCTCGTTGACCACGACCTGGTCCGCCGCATGGCCCTGGTCCGCGACGTCTCGTCGCTCGGCCGGGCGGCGCGGGCGGCGGAGAAGCTCAAGGTCCGCCAGCCGCTGTCGAAGGTGGAGGTGATTCTCGCCGCGACGGCCGCCGGGCATCCCGCCGACGCGGCGTGGCTCGAAGCCCACGCCGAACTCGTCTGCGACGAGCTCAACGTGAAGCAGTTCGAGATCTGCCGCGAGCCCGACCGCTACATCACCCGCGCGGTGCTCCCCGATCTCAAGAAGCTGGGGCCCCGCCTGGGGAAGGATCTGCCGAAGGCCCGCGACGCGATCGCCAAGGCCGATGCGGCGGCATTGCTCGCGGCGCTCGACCGCGACGGGCGGGCGACGATCCCGCTGGCCGGCGGCGGCGAGGCCGTCATCGAGCGGGACGACGTGATGATCCGCACGACGGCGAAGCAGGGCTGGGCGGCCGCGGAGGGCCCGCGAGCGGTGGTGGTCGTGGCCAGCGAACTCACGCCCGACCTCGTGGCCGAGGGGCTCGTCCGCGAGGTGGTGCACGCGGTGCAGTCGCAGCGAAAGACGCTCGACCTCGAGTTCACCGACCGCATCGAGCTGGCGTTCGAGACCGATTCCGCGGAGCTGCGGTCCGCCATCGAACGGCACCTCGGCTACGTCGCGTCGGAGACGCTCGCCGCGGCGGCCACGCTCGGCCCGCTGGCGGCCGCGACCACCGAAGTGCTCGACATCGACGGCCATCCGCTCACCATCGCGATCAGGCGGCTCGCGTCCGCCCCGCCGACGGGCGGAGGTGCGGCATGACCGCCGCCGCCACGGGGCCCGCCGGCAAAACGCTCCGCCTGGCGGTGCTGCTGTCGGGATCGGGCCGCACGCTCGAAAACCTGCTCGACTGGATCGACGCCGGCCGGCTGGCCGCCCGCGTCGTGACGGTGGTCTCGAGCCGCCCCGACGTTCGCGGCGTGCGTATCGCCGCCCGGGCCGGCATCGATGCGACCGTGCTGCCTCCGGCAGGCCGCCCGCTGGCCGACTGGAGCCGCGACATCTTCGCCGCCTGCCGCGCGGCAAAGCCCGACCTCGTGGTGATGGCGGGCTTCCTGCATCTCGTGGAGATACCCGACGACTTGATCGGCCGCGTGATCAACATCCATCCCTCCCTGCTGCCGGCCTTCGGAGGCAAGGGGTTTCACGGGATGCACGTGCACCGCGCGGTCCTCGACCGCGGCTGCACGGTGTCGGGCTGCACCGTGCACCTCGTGGACAACGAATACGACCACGGCCGCATCCTGCTGCAACGGACGGTGCCGGTGCTTGAGGACGACAGCCCGGAGTCCCTGGCCGCCCGCGTCTTCGCCGCCGAATGCGAGGCACTCCCCGAGGCCATCAACAAGATCGCCGCCGGCGGATGATGCTCACCCGGGCTTCCTGCCTCTCATGCCGCGGGTGATTCGACCGGATCCCGTCGCTCGCGCTCCGGGCTTTTATGGAGCCGTCGTGTCCCACATAAAAGCCCCCGGCCGGCGACGCGGCCCCACGGGAAGACCTTCCAGAAAGAATCAAGGCTTTGTCTGCTAGAGTACGGGCACGTGTTTGCAAACCCTACGGAGCCACCCATGTCTCGCTCGCTTGGAAACATCATCGCCGACACATTGCAGTTGTCCGTGGGCTATGCGGAGCGGCTCCTGAAGAACATCCCGGCGGACCGGTTTGGACGGTTCGCCCGATGCGGCGACAAGGTCGTGGAGTCGAATCACCCGGCGTTCGTCTACGGCCATCTCAGCCTCTACGCGCCCAAGGTTCTGCACCAGATCGGGCACCCCTCCCCCGGCGTGCCCGCCCACTTCGAGCACCTGTTCTCGAAAGACGCCACCTGCCGCGACGACGAGGACGGCGACCTCTATCCGCCGATGGACGAGATCACCGCCTTCTTCTTCGAGGGGCACCGCATGCTCGCCGGCGCCCTCCGGGCGACCCCCGACACCACGTTCCAGCAGCAGAATCCTGCGGAGGGACGGATGCGGGAACTCTTCCCCACGCTCGGCTCGGTGCAGAC
>JBJTSM010000194.1:0-4468 GCA_046076685.1 Planctomycetia bacterium
ATCACCTGCTTGGCGGTCTGTGCCCCGATCCGGCCGGAGAGTTCGGCCGTGTCGATCTCGGCGCCGTCATGCGTGCCGGCGAGTCGCCCGCTGGCGCGGTCGATTGAAATCGTGATCTGCGACTGCTCTCCGTACTGCCTGGAAAGCGCGGTCACGAGCGCCGCCTCGATCGCCTGAAAGACGATCTCTTTGTCGATGTTCTTATCGCGATGGATGGCATCGACGATTCGCAGGATTTCTTCTGGCTTCATGGATTTCTCGAACGATCGCGCGGGCGTGTGTCTTGCGACGCTGTCAAGGCGATCTGCCGGGCAGGGCGGCCCGGTGCGGGGGCAGGCACTCCACGTCGCTCGTGCGGTCTTTGCGCTTGAGCGGCCTGGCAGCCCACGGTCCGGCCCGGCTTGTCAGCCCGGCAAATCGCCGTCATGTCGAGAGATGGCACCTGCCAGCCCGGCCGGCAGTTGCAACACTGCCAGCAAAGCCGACGCCATGGGACATGGGCGCCGAAACACCCGGTGGTGTTCGGAAAAGAATCCGCGATACCAGCAGCCTCTGAGACGTGACGCAACCCGTGAAGGGTACGGCACCTACGAAAAACTGTCAAGAAGCGATGGTTCGGATCACGACCGAGCCGGCCTGCCCCTGGGGCGTGACCGCCGAGGAAATAAAGACGTTTCCGGAGGGATCCCCGCGGCGGGCGGGCCTGATCCGGCAGTCCGGATCCGGCTCCTCGAAATTGAGTAGCGGGAACAGTTCACCGTGCCGGAGGGCCAGCAGGCTGGCCACGCACTCGACCAGACCACTGCCCCCCCCGAGGTTCCCGAAATGGCTCTTCGCGGCCACCGCGGGAATCGTCTCCGCGGCGGGCCCGAGCACGTCGTGCAGCGCGGCCGCCTCCTCGCGATCGCCCACCACCGTGCTCGCGCCATGGGCGTGGACGTGCGAAAGCTCCGCGGGGGAAATGCGGGACATGGCGAGCGCCCGACGCATCGCCAGCGTCAAGGCTTTCTGCTTGAGACCGACGCCTCCCGCCAATCCCGCGTTCCGGGCGGCGTGACCGATGATCTCGCCGTGAATCGTGGCCCCGCGGGCCCGGGCGTGCTCCAACTCCTCGAGAATGAACACCGCCGCGCCCTCGCCGAGCACCATGCCCCGTCGCAACCTGTCGAAGGGACGGCTCCACCGGACGGGATCGGCAGGTGCCTCACCGTTGCCCGCGCCGCTCTCGAGCGCCACCTGCTCGCTCTGCAACGCGTGCACCGTCTTCATGGGATGCACCCGCGTGCCCGTGGCCCCGACGACCATGATGTCGGCTGCGCCACGCTGGATCGTGACGGTCGCCTCACCGAGCGCCAGGTGACCGCTCGCCTCACGGAGCGTCAACGAATTGCTCGGCCCGCGCAGGTCGTTGTAGATCGCGATGTGACTGGCCGGCATGTTGGGCAGGTATTTGAGCAGCCAGAGCGGGGTCAGTTGCGGCATGCCGTCCGTGGCCCAGCGGTCGAACTCGAACGCCCCGTCGCTCCCGCGGCACTTCGCCACGCTGGCCGTGAAATCCTCCGGCAGCGTGAGCATGTAGTCGGAGCCGAAAACGCAACCAAACCGCTCCGGCTGCACGCTGCCCGCCCGGGCATCGGCCGCGAACAGGCCGCTGTCGTGCAAGGCCCGCTGCGCTGCGGCCACCGCCATCTGGCTCTCGCGACACATCACTTTCAGTCCTTTGCGGATCGCCTTCTTCCGTTCGCCGTCGAGCGGACCGAAATTGTCGATGTCGCCGGTGAAGGACCGCGCCTCGGCGGCATGGTGCAACGGCAGCCCGGAGCAGGGGAACGAGGCCAGCGGTCCGACACCGCTGCGGCCCTCCACCAAGCCCGCCCACAGATCCTCGAGCGTGAGGCCGAGCGGACAGACGACTCCCATCCCCGTAATCACGACGCGGCGGTCTGGTAGAGCACTCATGAAATCCTTCCTGCAATCCTTCCTACTTCGGTGATTCAACGTCCTGTCGGGATCGAACCGGGCGGGCCCCGGACGTCGTCCAGCGCCGCGTCATGGGGCGTCGCTGAGCCTCGGCTCCACCAGCACCACGACGTCGGTTCGCTTGGCATCGGAAAACAGCGCCGGCGCACCGGCTTTATTCTGCCCGGGAACCGGCCATGGCACCAACCCGAGCCCGATCACCAGCGTGCTGCCCGCGGGCCAGCGGAACCGCTCCCCGATCCGCACGGCCGCCATCTGCGGCACCTCGATCGGCACCCGGCTGCCATCGGCGGCCGGCGGAGCGGTGCCCACCGAGGCCATCCGCTCGATCTGGTCGATCCGACAGCGGACCACCGCCTCGACAAAGCTGCCATCCCTCGAAATGAGTGGATGGACGTCGATCGCCATCCCTTCGTCGCAACTGGCCGTCAACGCCTGCCAGGTCGGCCCGACGGCCACCATGTCCTGCACGTAGGGCCGCTTCCGACCGCCCGTGAGCACGGCCGGAATGCCATTGGCCGCCAAGACGGCACCGGTGGGAAGTTCCTCGCAATCGCCGCGGGAACGCAGCCGTGCCACCAGCACCGCCGCCTCCTCCCGCGACAGCACCCAGGCCTGAACCCCCGGCGTGGCCGCGGGGATCGGCCGGAGCATCGGCCGCAGGTCGTTCCGCCACGCCGGGCCGCCGACCCCCAACACACGCACGGAAAACCGGTGCGGCGTGGCGGCATCGCCCACGAACCGCTCCACGACCTCGGCCACGCGGGCCTGCATGTCCGGAACGTGAAAGCAACGCAGCGTGTCCGCATCGGCAGTCAGCGACGCCACGGTCTCGCCGTGCCACTGCGGGTAGCCCGTCTCCTGAAGCACCCAATCGACCACGTGCCGCTGGCTGCCCGGGCCGGCCTGCCTGACGAACGGCCCGAGATCGTAGGTCTTCCACACCTGGCCGGCATCCGCCGGCAACTGGCCGAGCACCACCGGCGCCGGCACCACGAGGGCGGCCGCCAGGATCACGAAGGGGCCTAATCGTGCCACGAGACGTCCCCGAAGCCGGCGACCCATGCGCTTCAGGCCAGCCGGCACAGCACCAGGCTCGCGTTGTGGCCACCGAAACCGAAGCTGTTCGACATCGCCACGTCGACCGTCACGTCGCGGGCGACGTTGGGCGTGTAGTCGAGATCACAGTCGGGATCGGGGTTCTCGAGATTGATGGTGGGAGCGATCGCTCCGCGGGCGATCGACAGGGCGCAGACGACCAGTTCGATGCCGCCACTGGCGCCGAGCGTGTGCCCCAACTGGCTTTTCGTGCTGGAGATCGCCAGCCGCCTGGCGTGCTCGCCGAACACCCGCTTCACGGCCGCGGTCTCGGCCTTGTCGCCGAGTGGCGTGCTGGTGCCGTGGGCGTTGACGTATTGGACACGGTCGGGATTGAGGCCGGCATCGGCGAGAGCCATGCTCATCGCTCGAGCCGCGCCGCGGCCCTCTTCGTCGGGCTGGGTGATGTGCCCCGCGTCGCCGCTGGCGCCGTAGCCCAGCAACTCGGCATAGATGCGGGCCCCCCGCTTCCTGGCATGCTCGAACTCCTCCAGCACGACCACGCCGGCCCCTTCCGAAAGGACGAAGCCGTCGCGGTCGACGTCGAAGGGCCGACTGGCCTTCTGGGGAGCTTCGGTCCGGAACGACAGCGCCCGCATGTTCTGAAACCCGGCCAGACCGATCGGCGTGAGGGCGGCCTCGCTCGCGCCCGTGATCATCACGTCGGCATCACCGTACTGGATGGCCCGCAGGGCGCTGCCGATCGAATTCGCGGCGCTCGCGCAGGCCGTGGCGACGGCGAAATTCGGCCCCTTCACCCCGTACATGCTCGAGACATGCCCGCTGGCGGAATTCACCATCAGCTTGGGGATCGTGAACGGGGAAACCTTGTCGATACCCTTGTGCAACAGCCGCTCTTCCTGGACCTCGAACTCCCACAGCCCGCCGATCCCGGAACCGATCACCACGCCACAACGGAAGGGATCTTCCTTCGAGAAGTCGAGCCCGGAGTCGGTGACGGCATCCTTCGCCGCGGCGAGGGCGAACTGGGTGAAGCGATCGAGCCGCTTGAGCTCCTTGGGATTGGCAATCCCCTCGTTCTCGGGCTCCCAGTTCACCTGGCCGCCGAACTGCACCCGATACCCGGAGACATCGAACAGCGTGATCGGCCCGACGCCGCTGTCCCCGCGCAGAATGCGATCCCAGAACGATTCAACGGCCCTGCCTAACGAGGTGACGACACCCAGGCCCGTCACCACGACGCGTCGCTTCATCCAGCGCACCGCTCGAAGAAAAAGGGAGAGGGTGGATCAGGCCTGATGCTTTTCGATGAACTCGACGGCCTGTCCGACCGTCTGAATCTTTTCCGCCGCGTCGTCCGGGATGTTGATCTCGAACTCCTCCTCGAGTTCCATGACCAATTCAACGGTGTCGAGCGAATCGGCCCCGA
>JBJTSM010000195.1:0-2851 GCA_046076685.1 Planctomycetia bacterium
GCCGAACGCTTGACACGGAAATACACATGCGTACACTAATCAGCCGGAGGTCACTCACATGCTCGCCGATTCCATTCGCGATCAGCTGATCAAGGTGTTCACGCCGCCGCAGGCCGAAGTGCTCGCGGAGGTCGTCGTCAAAGCTCACGACACGCTCGCCACCCGCTCCGACATGCACGAACTCCGCGTGGCCCTGCGGGAGCTTGCCGACCAGCAAAAGCTCACCAGCGCCGAGGTCCGCGCCCTTGCCGACCAGCAACAGCTCACCAGTGCCGAAGTCCGTGACCTCGCCGAGCAGCAAAAGCTCACCAGCGCGGAAGTCCGTGACCTCGCTGAGCAACAAAAGCTCACCAGCGCCGAAGTCCGCGAGCTTTCCCGCTCGGTCGCCGATCTGGCCGCCTCCGTGCGCGGGCTCGACACCCGCACGGGCAAGGCCGCGGGCTGGGCGCTCGAGTGGGTCGTCGGCAATCGGCTGCCGGCCTACGTGGGCCGACAGATCAAGCGTTGCCGTGTCGTCGGCCCGATGGACGTGATCGAGTCGCTCGAAAACAGTCCCGCGATGCGGGACATGCCCCCCACCGAGCTCGACGAACTGCGGCGGGCCGATCTCATCGCCAGCGGCACGATCGACGGCGAAAAGATCTACCTCGTGGGCGAGGTGTCGTTCACCGCCCACAACGACGACGTTTTGCGGGCGCTGCGACGGGCGGAAGTGCTACGAAAGCTCGGCGAACGCGCCCAAGCGTTCGTGGCCTGCGACGCGATCGCCCCGATCTCGGCCGAGTTGGCGAGCCGCGAGGGCGTGTGGGTGATCCGCGAGGGTCGCCTGCTCACCCCGGCCGCCTGACGAAGGCACAGCCCGTCTGACGAACGCACCGCCCCCCTACAGCCCCACCTTCTTCCACGCGTCTTTCACCGCCGGCTTCACGTCTTTGCCGAACCGGGTCTTGTCGCCCGCGATCTGCACGGTGATCGCCGCCATGTCCTTGAACTGGCTGGTTCGCGAGAGCTGCAGCATCGCGTCGTACCACACCGGCCCCACCGTCTCCCACGCCTTGCCTCCCAAGGCCTTGGCGGCCAGGGCGAAGGCCCGGTTGGGGATGCCTGAATTGAGGTGCACGCCGCCGTTGTCGGCCCCGCCCGTGTAGAGCTGCTTCATGTGGGCCGGCTGCGGGTCGGTGCCCAGGTCGGGGTCGTTTTCATAGGCCGTGCCGGGGTTTTCCATGTCGCGGATCGCGCGGCGGGTGGGGGCCGCCACCAGCACCTCGCTGCCGATCAGCCAGCTGGCTTTTTCCGCCGTCTCCCCTTTCCGCCACTGCCGCACGAGCACGCCAAACACGTCGGAAAAATGCTCGTTGAGGGCCCCCGACTGGCCGCGGTAGAGGAGGTTGCTCGTGTACGACTGCACGCCGTGCGTGAGTTCGTGGGCCACCACGTCGAGCGACCGCGTGAACCGCTGAAAGATCTGGCCGTCGCCATCGCCATAGGCCATCTGGCTGCCGTCCCAGAAGGCGTTGCTCATCGGCTGCGACTTCCCCGAGCCATCGGGCTCCGCCACGTGCACGCTCGAAATCAACGTCATGCCGTTGCCGTCGAGCGAATTGCGGCCGAACACCTCGTGGTAGAAGTCGTAGGTGTCGCCCGAGAAGTCGTAGGCCTCGTTCACCGCCACGTCGGCCGACTTCTTCTCCCCCTCGCTCCGCACGAGTTTCCCCGGCAGCCGGTCCTTGCGGCGGGCGTCGTAGACGAGCCGGTTCTTCGTGCCCGCCGGCGACGGCACCGCCATCATGCCCGGCACGTTCTGCGCAAACGCCCGCACGGCCCGCACCGCCGCCGCCCGCGACAGCCCCGAGATCGCCTGATCGCGAACCGCCGGATCGGCCGACCGGGCCAGCCGCTCGAGCATGTAGGGCGGGATGATGCAGTGAATGACAGGACGATCGAGCCGGGCGACACGCGTCATGCGACCCCTCCGAAAGGGTGGTTCAAACCGGAAAAGCTGGGTGGAGAAACCAGCCGCGAGGCTTCCGCTTGGGCGGAGTGGGCCCATGCTGACGATTCTCTGGGAGTTCCTGCGGGGGGTCACCCCCAGGGGTGGGACGATACCAAGCAGGGGGAGTGATCGCAAGCAATGCGAACCCGCGCGTCGAAGCTGATTCCGGCGGCGATCGTGCTCGCCACCGCCGCCGCCGCCTCGCTGGCCGCGGCGGGCGAACCGGGGGGACTGTTCCACGGCCTCACCGCCCCGGTGCGGGCCCTGCACCGCAAGAAGCCGCCCACCTGCCCGGACGACGCCGTCGAACGGCTGGCCGCCGAGATCGACTGGCTCGAGGCCCACATCAAGGCCCACGGGTCGATCGTGGCCAAACAGCCCGACGTGTGGGGCCAGAACCGGCTCACCCGCGCCCGCCACGAATACGAGGAGCAGATGCGGGCCCAGTTGGGGGCGTTTCAAGAACTGAACAACGCCAGCCTCCGCCGCAGCGACCAGGCCTTCCTCGGCCTCGCGCTGGCCATGGGCCAATCGCCCACCCCGGCCGGCCGCCCCGGCACCACACGGCCCGCCGAGGCGACGGCCAGCGTCACGAACCTCATCTCCAACCCCGTCGGCGGCACGGCGGGCGAAGCCGTGATCGCCCGCACCGCCCCCTTCGCGGCCGGCGGGCCGCCGTTTGCCAGGTTCGGCCTCGACGCCGACAACGCCGTGAGCCTCGAGCCCACGATCCACCTCGACCATCTGTCGCGGTACCTGAACCACCTCCACGAATTGCGGCGGATCAACGAGGGCGACGACATCGCCGACTCCCCCGGCTACGCGCTCAACCTCGTGCGGATTCCGGTCTCCGTGAAC
>JBJTSM010000196.1:0-2627 GCA_046076685.1 Planctomycetia bacterium
GGCGAAGGCACCGGCATCCAGGAGGCCGCCCACGCACCAAGTGAGCAGCCGCCCCGCCACGGCGCCGGCGAGGGCCGCGACGATTCCCCACAGGCCGCTGTCGGCCATCGGCAGAACCGCGAGCATGGAGGTGGTCGTCATCACGGCATCGCCCCTTCCGCCCCGGGCCATGCCTCCCGCAGCCACTCCGCCACCTGGGCGGCCACGGCGGCCGGTGCCGCGATCGAGGTGTCGACCTGGAAATCGGCGATTGCGCGATAGAGCGGTTCGCGGTGCTCGAGCGCCTGGGCCACTTCGGCCAACGGGTCGCCGTGCCCTGACGGACCGCCGCCGGCCGATGCGGCCAGCGCCGGACGGCGAGCCGCGGTGGCAGGATCCGCGGCCAACCGGCGGCGCACGACGTCGGCCGGCGCCGTGAGCCAGACCACGGGACGGCCCAGCTTCCGCAGCGCCTCCCTGTTCGCAGCCCGCAGGACGGCACCGCCCCCCGTGGAGAGCACGCCCGAAAACCCCTCGAGCAGTTCGCCCAAAACGACGGCCTCTTCGTCGCGAAAGACCGGCTCGCCGCGTTCCCGCACGAGGGCCGCAATCGAGCAGCCGAGTTTTTTCTCGAGCACGACGTCGGCGTCGCACCAGCCGCAGCCGAGGATGTCGCCAAGCAGGGCCGCCACGGTCGATTTGCCCGTGCCCCGGTAGCCGATGAGCGTGATGCGTGGCATGCGTTGGAGACCTGTCGAAACCGCTGGGGAAATCCGCCGTCGCCGCGTCAGTCCGGCGGACGCGCCGACGACGTGGCCCGCTTCAGGGCCTCGCGCATCACCTCTTCGGGCGCATCGGCGCCGTGCCAGATGCGGAATTGGATCGCCGCCTGCCGCACGAACATATCCACCCCCGTCACGATCTGGCAGCCCACCGCGCGGGCCTCCTTCACGAACAGCGTGTTTTCCGGATTGTAGACCGTGTCGAAGACGACCATGTAGGGCCGCAGATGCTCCCTGGCGTAGGGGGTCTCGTTCACGTTGGGATGCATGCCGATGGGCGTGGCATTGACGATGCACTCGTGCGGCACGCGGTAGCGTGCCTGCCAGTCGACCGCCTTGCAGCCGACCTCGCCGGTGATCCGTCGCGACCGCTCCAGCGTGCGGGAACTCACCGTGACATCCACTCCCTGTCGCTTGAGGCCGAAGGCGACCGCCCGCGCCGCGCCGCCCGCACCGAGCACGAGCGCCGTCTTCAACCCGAACCCCTGGGCCGGCCTCGGGCCGTCCTCCCGGTCGTCTTCCCGCTCGATGAGCGCCGCCTTGAGGCTCTCCACCGCGGCGATCGCGTCGGTATTGGCGGCCGCCACGCCCGCGGGCTCGAACGAGAGTGTGTTGGTCGCGCCGATCGCCTTCACCAACTCCTCCTGCTGGGCGACGTGCTTGAGCACCGCCTCTTTGTGCGGAATCGTCACGCTCAATCCCGCGATCGGCCACCGCGCCGCCCCGGACAGGAATTCGTCGATCTGCTCGGCCGGCACGCGGAAGGGAAGGTAGACCGCGTCGATGCCGGCCGCCTGGAGCGCCGCATTGTGGACGACCGGGCTGAGGCTGTGGGCCACCGGATCGGCGACGACGCCGTAGATGCGGGTCGCCGTGGTGATCGAATCGTAGCGGAAGAGATCGCGCATCGCCCGCCAGCCGATCTGCCCCGGTGCCAGCACCCGGTCGTCGTGAAACGTCGCAAACGTGAACGGCGCCCCGGCGCGGCCGGCGAGCACCCTGGAAGGCATGCCGATGTCGCCCATGCAGATGCCCACGGTCGGAATCCGCGCCGCACGCACCATCTCCAGCATGCGGAGATTGTCGTCCGGATGGTTGGCCATGGTGGCGATCTTCACGATGTCGGCATCCATGCCGGCGAGCCGGGCGTGGAGCGATTCGAGGTCGGCGGGCGTCCTGTGAAAGTCGTGGTGGCTGACGATCCGCTTGGTGACACCGTACCGCGGCACGCTCTCCGCGATGTCGTCCTCGAGGTCGACGTAGTCGGCCCCCTCGACGATCGCCGTCCGCAGCACGAGCCTGCGGGCCTCCTCCGAGCCCGCCCACCGGCCGCCGTCCGCCGCGCGACGGCAGGTGGCGATCACCGGGCAGTGGCGATCCGCGAGCAGCCGCCCCACCTGGACCGGCCCCTCGATGTAGTCGAGCCGCAGCTCCACGAGGCGGATGCCGTGCTCGGCGAGATACTTGTGCTCGGCGATGACGTGCCGGTGCCGGCCCCGTCCGATACTGACGCAGATCATGGTGTTGTTTCCGTCGGAAGCCGGTCAGGTGCGGCGAAACTGGCGGTCGAGTTCCTGGCGTGAAAGCACGAGCGAGGTCGGTCGGCCGTGGGGACAGTGGTGCGATTCGCGGACCATCCGCCGGTCGCGGACGAGTGCATCGACCTCCTCCCGCGAGAGCGGATCGCCCGCCTTGATCGCGGCGCGGCAGGCCAGCCCGTGCAGCACCTCGTCGACGAGCACGCCGGCATCGCCTCCGGCCGCCACGGCCGAGAGCCGGTCGAGCACCTCGCGGACGATCTCGGCGGCCGGCGTGTTGCCCGCCAGCACGGGCTTGCTCGTCACGATCACGGTCGAGCCGCCGAAC
>JBJTSM010000197.1:0-2955 GCA_046076685.1 Planctomycetia bacterium
ATACGTGAAGCTCCGCCGCAAGACGCTGCGCACCTACTCGGTGCCGGTCGACCTGCGCCGTCACGATCCGGCGCTCTGGGTGACCCGGCCGGGCTTTTGCCACGAGCTGGTCGACGCCCTGACGGGCGCCCGCCATTTCGACATCCTGCCGGCCGGCGCCGGCCTGCGACCGATCGACGAGATCGAGGCCCGCGCCAACCTGCTCCGCGATCATCCGGAATAGGTTTTTCCTGCGGCGAGCTTGCTGCCTCGGGCGGTATGACGTAATATCATACTTGGAGGTGTCGCATGAGTCGTTCCAAGGTCGCCGTGTCGCTCGAGGAGACCACGCTCGATCGTCTCGATCGACTGGTGAAGAAAGCCGTGTTCCCGAGTCGCAGCCAGGCCATCCAGATCGCCGTCGAGGAGAAGCTCGACCGCATCGAACGCGGTCGGCTCGCTCGTGAATGCGCCAAGCTCGACCGCGACTTCGAGAAATCACTGGCCGAGGAGGGCATGTCGGAGGATCTGTCGGCATGGCCCGCATACTGAGAGGAGAAGTTCGCTGGGCCGATCTCAATCCGGTCCGGGGTCGGGAGCAGGCGGGGCTGCGTCCGGTGCTCATCCTCAGCCAGGACGTATTCAATGAACGTTCTGGCACCGTGATCGCGATGGCGCTGACGAGCCAGCCCCAGAAGGCCGGCTTTCCACTGACGCTGGAACTCGAAGCCAGGCAGCTGCCCAAGCGATCGTGGTTGAAAATAAGCCAGATTCGCACACTGGCCGTCGAGCGACTGGGCAAGAGCCTCGGCCGAGTCGCTCCGGAGGAACTCGCCCTGGCGCTCGAAGGCCTGCATGAAATCATCGGTGATTGAACCGTCCACCACCGGGGATCAACGGCGGTGGACGGCCGTCACCGGACCGGTTTCTTCCTACGACGGGCACGACTGATCCAGCAGCCATCGCCAGACCGGGATCACTTCGATGCCTTCCGGAATCGAACCGCCACGCGGCAACGCTGTCTCGCAGAGCAGCACGCGGCGTGCGTCCGGAAAGTCCTCCGCTGCTTCGACGAGGGATTTTATTTCGCGTCTCAACGTGCCCGGTTCGGTCAGATCCGAGGCGACCTGAGCCAACGTCCGCGAGCCGTCATAGGCCGTCGCCAGAAAATCCACCTCGCCGCCGCCTGCCGTCTTCACGTAGGCAAGGTCGCGGGAGTGGCGTTGGAATTCGCAGGCGACGATGTTTTCGATCAGATGGCCCCGGTTCAAGCCGCCGGCCGGACTGAACGCATGGGCCAGTCCGTGATCGACGAGGTAGAGCTTTCGGGGATTCACCTGCCGCCGCCTCTCGGAGCCTGCCGCCAGCGGGACGGTGAAAACCAGGAAGGCATCCTCGAAATGCTCCAGGTATCGCAGCAGCGTTTCCTTGGACACGCCGACGCCGCGGGACTTGAAATCGGCGTAGACCTTGCTGACACTGAACAAGGTCGCCGCCCGTCGCAGCAACTGGCGGGCGAACGCCCGGAGGGCGACCAGGTTGCCGATCGCGTGCCGCTCGGCCACGTCACGAAACAGCACGGAATCGACATATCCCTGCAACAGCTCCACCCGCTGACGCTCCGTCGAGACCGCCAACGCCTCGGGAAAACCCCCGACCTGAAGATACGAGTCGAAACCGGCTTCCATCCGCGACCGGCTCGCGGCACTCGGGAGTTTTCCCGCCCCCGCTTCGCCGCGAGCGGCGCAGAACTCCCGAAAACTGAACGGCGTGATGACGGTCTCGAGGGCACGGCCACGCATGCTCGTGGCCACCTCGCGGCTGAGCATCCGGGCCGACGATCCGCTCAGAAACACCTCCACCTTCTCGGCATCGAGCACCCGCCGCACGAAGGCCTCCCAGCCGGTGACGACCTGGATTTCATCGAAGCACCAGGTGACGGTTTCCTGCCGACGAAACGAGGCATGCGCACGGTAGTAGGCGTCGAACACCGTTCCCAGATCTGCGGCCTGCAGGCCGGCGAGACGCTCGTCCTCGAAGTTGAAGTAGACGAGTTTCTCGCGGGCCGTTCCGGCGGCCAGCCGGTCGGCGAGGCACTGGTACAAAAACGAGGTCTTGCCGGCTCGTCGCATCCCGATGACGGCGCGGGCCTTTCCGGGCAGCAGGCTCCCGTCGGCTTCCCGCCGGGTCAGCCGGGGGAAGCTCATGGCTGCCGAGTCGGCGAGCTTTTCCTGCACCGCCTGAAGCATTTGGTCTTTCATGAAGACCATTATCGCCACAAACCGGTCTTTATAAAAGACTGCCTTTAGTTTTTCCGATCCGGGCGGCTCGCCTCGCCGCTCCCGCCGGGTGAATGAGCGCAAGATCTGGGCCCGATCGTCACATCGAGGCCTGGCCCAGGAGCGTGCGGATCGCGGTCATCGCGATCTCGCCGAACTGCCGCGGCGGCACCCGCCAGAGCCGCGGGTTGTGCAGCTCGATGCCCACGGCGCCCGTGTAGCCGATCGCGCCGAGCCACCGCACGAGTTCGTCGGGGGGCGAGCTGCC
This sequence comes from Planctomycetia bacterium, assembly GCA_046076685.1. Taxonomy (GTDB): domain Bacteria; phylum Planctomycetota; class Planctomycetia; order Pirellulales; family UBA1268; genus CAMCQY01. Next base: position 2,527 of record JBJTSM010000197.1, read on the forward strand.
CTCGCCGGGCAGGATGCGGTCGGCATCGGTCGCCATCTCCCGCGGCACGTCGGCCGTGTCGGAAAGCTGCACGTGGGCGAGCGTCTCGCGGCTGAGCAGCGTGAGGTCGAGCAGCTTGCTCGGGCCCACCGAAAAATGGAACCAGTCGAGGCAGATGCCCAGGTTCGGATGGCCGACATCCTCCACGACCGCCACCGCCGACTGCAGGTTGTTGGGAAAACTCGCCCGCGCGTCGAACTCGAGGGCCAGCCACACGCCGGCGTCGGCCGCCCGGGCGGCCGCCTCCGCCAGGCTCGCGGAGAGCCGGGAGAGATCCTGTGGCGCAAGGGGCCCGTAGGCGTCGCCGGCGACCACCATCACGGGGATGCCGAGGCGGCCGAGCAGCTCGAGACGATTCTCGAAATGCCGCCAGTGCTCGCGTCTGGCGTC
>JBJTSM010000198.1:0-5726 GCA_046076685.1 Planctomycetia bacterium
TCGTGCAGGTCCATGACGACCGCGACGTCTTTCAAGCCTCGCCCGACGAACTGCCCGCGATCGACATTCACAGCCTCTGACCGGAGTCGGACACGAGGCGTCGAAGCCCCGGGAACGGCCGACTGGGACGCGGTCTGCGCAGACGCTTGAAAAACGCCACCGAAGCGGGTGCGAGGCGTTTCGAGAAACCCGCTCCGGACGCCCGGGCCGCTCCTCCCGAGGCTCACGAGTCGCTCATCGGCCGGAGGACCGTTGAGGAAGTGCCATTGACCGGGCTATCCTTGAGGTGTGTTGGATGACGGGATCCTTCAGTGGACCCCAAGTCACACCGGACTGGAACGCGATGCGGCGCGACTCAGGAGTCACACGCGTTCGATCACGACCAATGCGCACGGGATGGAATCCTATACGACGACAGCAACTCGCTGAGCACGCCTTAGCGCGGTGCTCCGAAGAGTTCGACTTCGGCGAGGCCGACGGTTTGGGTGTCGTGCGGACGGGCGAAGCGCAGGCGCACGAAGCGGGCGGTTTGGCTCAGGGGGATGAGGTCGCCGGGGTCGGGTTGATCGCCGGGCGGCTCGTGTAATTTGAATTCACCGAGGTCCGTCCACGGGCCGTCAGCCGCAGCCGAGACCGAGACGCGGATCTGTCGGGCAGCGTCGCGCACGGTCGGTCCTTGTCCCCATCCCAAACCGTGAGCACTCCGCGTGTTGACGTTCCACACTCGGAGGTCAGACAACTCGCACGTCTGGCCCACATCGAATGTCAGCGCGATGTGATTGGCGTCAGCGCCGTCGGCGTACCACACATGCTTGATGTCGATGTCGTGCTGCGGCGGATCAGACTGGCGATTCAGACCGCTGCCGTTGATGAGGTTGCTCAGCGATGCCTCGTTCAATCGCTCGTTCGGTCTCTTCGTGGGAGACCCAGAGACGGTCACGTGCGCGATGTCGAGTTTGCGACTGCGTGCATCGCGAATGGCGATTGAAGCCGCGCTCGGCGTGCCGTCTTGCAGGTAATGAGAAGTCACGGCCAGCGACAGAGTGAGATCTCTTTGCGGTGCGATCGTCTTCGACGGCAGCAACTTCGCGGAGACGCTGACTTCGGTTTTGCCAGCGGGGATCGTCACCGTTGAGGGCAAGGGTTCGTACTCGCGACGCACCTTTGCTGAGCCGAGCCAGTCGAGCGACACGACCAACGGCTGAGTCGTCGCTCCGGTGCGACTCACGGTCCATGTAGCAACTCTTCCAGAGGACTCATCCGCCGGACGATCGACGTGCGACGAATCCGCCTTCACCGACACGACCGGCAATTGTCCCGGCAACTCCGAGCCCAGCGCCGCCGTCGGGAGATGCTCGATCGACTGACTCAAGCTCTCCCAGTTGAGATGACACTGACCATCGGTCGGTCCCGTCCACTCGGCTTGCAGGGCATAGCGTTGTCCTGCCAGCAACCGCACGGGCTCGGCGAACGACTTATGAAACGCACCCGTCTTGCTGCTCGCATCGAGCAACAGCTTGCCGCCCAGCCACAGCCGCACTCGGCCTTTGGCATAGATCGACAGCGTGTAGTCCTCGCTGAAACGCGGCTCGACCGTGCCCTTCCAACGGGCTGACTTCACGTCTTTAGCGGGCCAAGCGAACCCGTTCCGAGCGGGCTCGAACCACACGCGCGGCGCGACCTTCCGCAAGATCGGTTCGCCAGAGAAATCCTCCGTCGAGAAGTACTCACCAGCCAACCCATGCCCGTTGAGAACCGCGTGCGAAGCATCACTCGTCAGTGGAATGACGCCCTGCTGACGTTGGATCTGATCCCAACCTTTCACGCGATAGACCGGCACGTTGTTCCAACCGCAGCCGAAGAAGACCGCGTCGCCATTGGGCAACGAAGCCAGCGAGCCACCGAGGGCCATGTCGTATTGAAACGCGGCCAAGTTCTCGAAGTGGTCGCTGTCGGAGAGATTCTCGCGCCACCACGCATAGGCTCGCGCAGGCAAGCCATCATCAGAGCGACGATCAAGCAGACCGCCGATGTAGAGCCCGTCTTCGCTCCAGAATTCGCACGGGCTGATGATCTTGTCGCACACGCCGATGGCCCCGTTGGCTCGACCGGCCAGAAAGACCGGACAGTGCAATTCGCCGGGCTGTTGCCGTTGCCGCGACGCATGCGGACCGACGCGCCACAGCAACTTGCCAGTCTTGTCCCACTTGCAGACGGCATTGGCATCAAGCTGGTTTGCGGGCCATTGGTAGCCGTGAGCACCGCCGTAGGTATCGAGTGCAACGTAGCCATCGCCACCGGCCTGCGAGATTGTGAACATCGCTCCGTCGGGGCTCTTCAGGAGCGACACGGTCGACGGGAACGGCGATGTCGACCCCGCGACGGAGTGCTTCCAATCCCAGATCGGCGCACCGCTTTGAGTGCGACCTTGAGCGGGAAAGATCGACCACGCCGGCAGGTTCTCACCGTGATAGCCGCGTGCCTGATAGAGGTTCAAAGCGTCGTCGAGAAACTGGCACGGCGAACTCGAACCACCAAACCCGTGCCCGTCGCTGGGGAGCAAGCGGAGTTCGTCGCCTTGCATCCGGTAATCGTTATTACCGTCGGCCCACGCGAAGCCGCGCAACAAACGATTGGCCTGATCGTTCGGAATCTGAGCCGCATGCTTCTTCGCAGCTTCCTGCCACAGCATTGGGAGTTGCTCGAACTTCTTCGGCGGATAGCCCCCTGTATCTAAAACTCCCATCCCTGCGACGGGCCGCAACAATCCTGCGGCCTCGTCGACTTTCAGCAGCAATCCGAAATGCGCATCGGACCACAGGTAAGTTTCCTTCCGCCCGTCGCCCTTGAGATCGAGGCGGATCGGGAACATTCGCCGTGCCATCTTGCCATGTCCGAAAAATTGCGGATCGAGTTCCGAGTCCCAGCGATAGCAAGCTCGTACCGACCAATCTTTTTTCGCATAGTCCAGCTTCACCTGCATCAGGTAGCCCCAATGGCTATCCATCCAAACGAGCGATGGATCGTCGGGTTCGGGCGCGGCAAACGTGTAGAACTGCTGGCCGCCGTACCATTCGCGCAGAGGCTTGCCGTCGCGATCAAAGTGCGACGTGCGGCGCGGTGCCGAGTCCGCTTCGCAGATCACGAAGCCGCCGTGACCATCACCATCAATGCCACTGACATGTAGGAAATCTTCCGCTCGATAAAGCCCCTGCTTCCGACCTCCGGCACGGCCCAAAGTGGCTTGCCATTTGAAGTCCGCACCGAACCGCTTGATCTGCTGACTCGTTCCACCTTCGACGACCCACAAAGTCTTGCTCGCCGCGTCCCATGCCAATCGTGTCGGCTCGATGAGGTCGGAGATCACCGTCGAGTTGCTGCCGTCGCGTCCCACTTTGACGACGCTGTTGCCACTCAGCGCGAGCGCGGTTTGAGCATCCCACAACGCAACGTCACGCAGGTTCGGAACCTTGACTTGTTCGAGAATCTTGCCGCTCTGAGGCTCGACCCACGCGAGCGTGTCGGCCACGGGAAAGATCCCGACCAGCGCTCCGTCTCGCGCCGAGATCCGCTCAACAGGCGCGATAAGTTCCATGCTCGGCACCGACCACTCTGCTCCCGGCTGAGACGCCTTGAAGCTGAACTCCATGACGAGCTTGCCATTCGCGGACTCGATCGGTTGAGGAGTGCCATAAGCACTGGGACCGAGCATCTCCATCTGCGCGCCCGGCTTCAGGCCATAGCTGCCGAACCATTGGCCATTGATCTTGCAGCCGATGACGGTGTCGGACTTCTCGTTCTGACCGACCAGCATCCGCACGAGATACTTCTGGCGAATCAGATACGGCAGCTCGTCCCCAACGGCGACTTCGATCTTGCGAGACTCATCAGCGGTCGCAGCGATCGCATCGAGCTTTCGCACCGGCAGCACCAAGCGATAAGCCAGCGGCTGCGGCTGAGTCCCTGTAGCAATGATTCCAGTGACTCGCTCACCGGAGACCGTCTGCAAGACATCGACCATCGCACTGTTTTGCAGCGTGTAGACGCGGTCGCCGTCGATGCTCAGATCAACGGCCCCTTCCGGAGCGCGGAACTGCGCGAGGTTCCAATCGAACTTTCCATCGAGCCCCACTTTCGCCATCAACGGCGAGCCTTCCGGAGCCCCGCCCACAATGACGGACCGACCATCGCACGCGACACAAACCGGCCCATTATGTTGCCCCGGCCAATGGTCGAGCCCGGAATTAGTCCCCAGCGCCATGAGGTACTCAGCCTGCAGCCCCTGAGACTGCAACAGCTTCCAAACATACTCACCGCGAGGCACCGGACGTCCCTCAAGATCGAGTCCGTCCCAATGCAAAATATGAGCCCCCGCCTCCATCGGCCGCGCATTACACAGCGTCCTGACGAGCACACCCTGCCGATCAAACACCCCCACCGAAACCCGTCCCGGTTTCTCGATCGAAAAAGCAATCGGCAACCCGCCCGCTCGCGGCTCATCCGCCCCAAAGCAAGCCGCCAGCGCGAGCAACATCGCCCCGCAAACCATCGCGCCCAAGAGTCGAATAGTGAGTGTCATTCTCATCTCAGATTCCTTGTTGGTTGTGTAAGCCGAACTTCGAGTCCGTCGATCGGCGCGACTCGTGGGACAGGCTTCCAGACTGTCAGCTTTATTCCAATCCAATTGCCTATGCCGACAGGCAGGATGCCTATCTCACGGTGAGTGCATCACTCAGCACGAACTTACTGCGCGGCATGCAAAAGGTTTTCTATCGTATGGCCGCCGGGGGTGAGTGGGTAGAGGCTCGATGCTGGGACTGGCTGCCGGGGTTGGAAGGGATGGGACCGGCCGCAAGTCCACGCGACCGGGAGCGAACGGCGTCGTCGAGCTCTCCCCGTTTGAGTTCCTGGACCGGCTCGCCGATCTCGTCCCGCCGCCGCGCAAGCATCGGCACAGGTATCACGGAGTGTTTGCACCCAATCACAAGCTCAGGCGGGCCGTGACGTCGCTGGCGATCGGGAACGTCGGAAAGCGCCAAGAGGCGGTGACCGGCGGGCATGCGGCCGGTGGGCATGCCGCGAAAGGCTGCTGCGACGCTCGTCAAAAGCCCCGCTCCCACGACACGTCACGGATTGCCTGGGCCAAGCTGATGGCGAGGGTCGGGGAGGAGTTTCCGCTTGCGTGCCCGAACTGCGGCGGCGACATCCGGCTGATCGCGTTCATTACGGAGCCGGGGCCGATCCGCAAGATCCTCACCCACCTCGGCGAACCGCTCGAACCGCCGCCGCTCGCACCCGCCCGCGGCCCGCCGACCGACTGGGGAGAGCTTCTCCAGACTCATGACGACCGCGACGTCTTCCAATCGTCGCCTGTCGAGCTGCCGGTGATCGACATCCACAGCCTCCGACCGCCGCCGGACGCCGGGTCACGACAAAGCCCCGAGGCCGCCGGACTCGGAGAGACTCCGCGCTGAAGCCAGAAAAACCCCACGCCACGGGGGGAAGGCAGGCGTTCCAGGCGTTCCGGGTGCCGCTGGTTCGAGCCCGAAAACGCGGAACACGCGATTCACGAGCCGCTCGTCGGCCCGGAGATCGTTGCGGTACTGCCATTGGCCGGGCTATCCTTTTGATCCACCGGAATTGCCGGAGCGTGTTCCCCAGCAGGCGTGCCGGGGAATCAGGGCGATCCATCAGTTCGTCGTCCACGGCGCGCACGGAAAAATCAG
>JBJTSM010000199.1:0-11944 GCA_046076685.1 Planctomycetia bacterium
CGGTTCCAGGTCTTGCCGTCGTCGTCGGAATAGACGGCGTAGCTGCCGAGCGGCCCCCCCTGCTTCGTGGTGTTTGGCTTGAGGTTGCAATGCAGCAGCGAGAGCAGGCGGCCGCTCTCGAGCACGTAGAGCTTGTCCCACGGGCCGGTGGTGTAGGCATGCGCCTTGTCGCTGATGACGATCGGCTCCGACCAGGTTTTTCCCTCGTCACTCGACCGCCGAAACACCTTGATCGCATCGGTGCCGTTGGCAAGCGACGAATGCGTGAGGCCGAGGTCGCCGCTCGGCAGCCGGGCGAGCGAGCACTGGAAGAGCGACCGCTTGGGATCGCTGAACAGGGTCTCGGGCTCCGACCAGGTCTTGCCGCGGTCGCGGGAGCGGATCTGGCGGATCTCGCCGCGGTCCCAGTCGCCCGGCTTGGAGTGGGCCCCGTAAAGCAAGAGCAGCGAGCCGTCTTTGAGCTCGACAAGCGAAGCCTCGCCGTTTCGCCGCGATTCCTCGGTGGCCCGCACGATCTCATGGCTGAGCACGGCCTCGGCCGGGGCCGCGGCGGCCACCTGCGCGGCCGCGAGCAGCAAGACGACGAGCGAGAGAACGCACGGCATGGGCTGACCTCCAGTGTGGTATGTCACTCTTGAGCATACCGGCGGGACGCCCGCCGACAATCCCGAAGTCTGCCACGCACGCGGGACTTGGCCCCTCGGCCTGTGCCCATGCCTGTGGGTCTTCAGCAGAATCCGTGGAGAAACCGGACGATGCATGTCGGCATTGCCCGGCACGCCGATGACATGTACAGTAAAGCGTACATAACCAAGGAAGCCCCATGGACGCCATCACCTACACCGCCGCCCGTGCCAAACTGGCTGACACGATGGACCGCGTGTGCGAGGACCATGAGCCGTTGATCATCACCCGAAACGGCCAGCAATCAGTGGTGATGATGTCTCTGGAGGACTTCAAGGCCCTCGAGGAGACCGCGTATCTGCTCCGCGCTCCCGCCAATGCCAAGCGACTTCTGGAAGCCATTTCCAGCCTCGAACGCGGCCGCGGGAAGACGCGGAGACTGGCGGAATGAAGCTGGTCTTCGCGGAGCAGGCCTGGGAGGACTACCTCCATTGGCAGGAAGCCGATCGGAAACTGCTCAAGCGCATCAACGCTCTGATCAAAGAAACGTCGCGGACCCCGTTTGAAGGCACCGGCAAGCCGGAGGCCCTGAGGCATGCGCTGGCCGGATACTGGTCGCGCCGCATCACCGACCAGCACCGCTTCGTCTACAAGGTCGATGGTGACTCGCTGCTTATCGCGCAACTCCGCTACCACTACCGGTGAGGGCCGCTAAAGGGGACGCAGCTCTTTTCGCCCCGTCAGCAGGCAAAAAGCAGAATGCCCCCTTAGCCCGCCTCGTCTACCTGCGGTCGCCGGCCGTCTTCGGGACGTCGAAATGCTGCGTCGAGGCGGCGGCGGGGAGGATGATGGTCGTGGAGTGATCGCGGAAGAGCACCACGCCGGCCGGCTCCCCGGCGTCGGGCAGCTGCGGCGACGGTAACTCATAGCCGTTGATCAGCACGAGCTGCGGGCCCGCGACGGCTCCCTTCCCGTGCCGCGGGGCTGCCGTGTCGAATCGCCCTTCCCGGATCGAGGCAAAGCCGGTGGGCCCCGCGTTTCCCCGGCTTGTATCCGGCTCGAAGTAGATCTCACCGGCGGGCAGCGGACGGCGGTCGAAGGTCACCGTCCCGGACACGCGATGGCGGCCGTTCGGGTCGCCGCCGCAGCCGGCGACGGCGAGCACCACCATCCAGGCCATGCCCATGCAGCGTCTCCGTCGATCGGCGGGCACTCGTCTCATGGCAGCCTGGTGATCTCGCCGCCGTTGCGGCTGGCCAAAGAACGGTAGGTGGGCATGTCGATGTTCTCGTTCATAAAGATGACGGCCGCATCGGCCAGGCCGAACACGCATCCACCCGGATGCAGGCTCCCGAAACTCGTGTTGTTCATATTGGGATGCACGAACTTTGTCGAATTGATCGGGTTGGCCACGTTTCGTATCGATGGGGCAGCTTCCCCCAGCGATTGCCAGCCCCGTGTCCAGACGCGGTAGCCGTCGAAGTCCCAGGACATTTCTCCGATCATCAACGTCGAAGAGAGGCCGTCGGTGACGTGCTTACTCGCCACTTTCGAGTTGACGCCCATGATCCCCTGCCTGGAGAGATCCCCGCTTTGGGCCGAAAAGGTTGAGTAGGAACTGTTCGAAGCCGGGTTCGTGCCCGTAGGACCGCAGACGCCATAAACATGCGCCGTGTAGCCGGTCTCCGACGCCAGTTCGGTCTTCATGAACTGCGGCGAAGAAGGACAAAACCATTGGGGGACGAGCGTGTCGCAAATCGCTGCACCACCGCTGGGGGCCGTCGTGTAGATGGCATCGGTGTGGTTCTTGGAAAAGTCGCAGCGGTTGAACAACTCGACCTGCTCCATGTAGGGCAGGATGAACAGCCGAAACGACAGGCTGCCCCAGGTTCCGGGGCCGAATGCTTCAGGCGTGGACCCAAACTTCGCGCCGATGGCTCCAGGAGGAAAAAAACGCCTGGCGTCGTTGTAGTGGTGGTTGGCAAGGCCCACCTGCTTGAAGTTGTTCATGCAGGAAGACCTCCGCGCGGCCTCGCGGGCCACCTGCACCGCCGGCAAGAGCAGGCCGACGAGCGTGCCGATGATGGCGATCACCACCAGAAGTTCGACGAGCGTCAAACCGCGGCACTCGCGGTGGCGACACGACCGAACGATCGCGGATGAAAATGGCATGCTGACTGATCCATCCCGGCCCACGTGACATTTCAGGGAGTCTATCGCGATCGCCCGAATGCGTCAACACGTGGGACTGCCGCGGATTCCCGGGGTTGCCCGCCGGAGCCACGGTTTTTTCGCTCCGCTATGATATGCCACTCGCGTGACCGCGGCCCCCTCACCATGGAGATTATCGTGCGATTCATCACGCTCGTTGCCACAATCTGCCTGACGTTCGCGCCGACCCTCGCCCCGGCTGCCGATCATGACGTCGACGTGGCCGTCTACGGCGGCACGTCCGGGGGCGTGGTGGCGGCCGTGCAGGCTGCCCGGATGGGAAAATCGGTGGCGCTCATCGAGCCGGGGCGGCACCTCGGCGGCATGACGTCCGGCGGGCTCTCGGCCGTCGACATCGGCGATCCGCGGACGATCGGCGGGCTGACGCGGGAGTTCTTCACCCGCCTCGTGGCCCGCTACGGGAAGACGCTCTCCTGGGACAAGCCACATCAGGCGGTCGGCGGGAGTGGCGGCGGCACCGGCGGCGCGTATGCAATCGAGCCGCATGTCGCCGAGGAGGTGTTCGAGGAACTCGTGAAGGAGGCGGGCGTGACCGTGCTCCGCGACGCGCGGCTCATCGAGGTCGCGAAGGACGGGCCGCGGATCAGGCAGATCGTCGTCACCGGCCAGAACGGCGCCCGGCAAACGATCGCCGCGCGGATGTTCATCGACACGACCTACGAGGGCGATCTCATGGCCGCCGCGGGCGTGTCGCATACGCTCACCCGCGAAGGCCGCGACCAGTATGACGAGTCGCTGGCCGGCATCCTCTACAACGACTTCACCCGCCCGCGCGCGCAGTTCGATCAGCCCGGGCCAAACGGCCGCCTGCCGAGCGGACAAGGCGTGTGGGATCGCGACTTCCCGCTCGACCCCTACGTGCGAAAGGGAGATCCTTCGAGCGGCCTGCTCCCCTTGATCAATCCGGGCGACCCCGGCACGCCCGGCGGGGCGGCTCCGGGTGTGCAGGCCTACTGCTTCCGGCTCTGCCTCACCACCGCCGCCGACCGGCTGCCGATCGAGCCGCCCCCCGGCTACGACCCGGCCCGCTACGAGATCATCGTGCGGTTCATCGAGGCCTGCCTCGCCAACGGTGACGACATGGATCTCCGCTGGTTCTCGAAGCACGATCCCGTGCCCAACGACAAGTACGACTTCAACACGGCCACGTTCGGCGGCAACCTCCCGGGAGCGAACTGGGGCTGGTCCGAGGCCAGCCCCGAGCGACGACAGGAACTGTTTCGCGAGCACGAGCACCACCAGCGCGGGCTCCTGCACTTCCTGCGGACCGACCCGCGGGTGCCGGCGAAGGTGCGGGCCGACATGGCACGGTTCGGCCTGCCCCGCGACGAGTTTCGCGACACGGGCGGCTGGCCCCATCAGATCTACGTGCGCGAGGGGCGGCGGATGGTCGGCGACGTCGTGATGACGCAGCATCACGTCTGTGGCAGGCGGGTGGCCGACGATCCGGTCAGCCTCGGCACGTATGGCATCGACGCCCACGAGATCCGGCGGATCGTGAAGGACGGCGTGGTGACCCGCGAGGGCAAGCTCGCGGAAGACCGCGACGGCGCCGGCCCCTACGGCGTGAGCTACCGGTCGATCGTCCCGAAGCGGGCCGAGTGCGACAACCTGTTCGTCACGTTCGCGGTCTCGGCGAGCCATGTCGCCTTCTCGAGCATCCGCATGGAGCCGGTGTTCATGGCGTCGAGCCAGAGCGCCGCCACGGCGGCCGCGATGGCGATCGACGCCGGCGTGCCGGTGCAGGCCGTGGACTATTCGCAGCTCAAGACGCGGCTCGTCGCCGACGGGCAGATCCTCGGCACGCCGGCCCCGCCGCCCAAAGCCCCGAAGAACGCCGCGAAGCCGCAGGACGTGGATGGCAAATCGTATGACCTCGTGGTCATCGGCGGCACGCCGGGTGGCATCGCCTGCGCGGTGCGGGCGACGCGGGAAGGCCTCCGCGTCCTGCTCGTCAATCACACGCGGCATCTTGGTGGCTTCATCACGAGTGGTGCCGGCGGCTGGGAGGCCACCTACGACGGCCACCGTTCGCCGCTCTATGCCGAAATGCTCGCCGGTACGGCGGCGTATTACCGCGAGCGATACGGCGATGGCTCGCCGCAGCACGTCCTCTCGATGCCGAGCAAAACCAGCCGCGCCCACATCGACCGAGCGAAGGTCGAGCCCCGCGTTGCCGAGCTGCTGTTCAACGGAATGGTCGAGCGGGAGCAGTCGCTGACCGTGCTCTTTGGCCACGTCGTCGCGAAGGCGGAGCGCGAGGGGAAAACACTCTCACGTGTGACGCTCCGGCCGATGCACGGCGACGGCAGCGTCACCGTGAGTGGCACGGTGTTCGCCGACGCCATGTACGAGGGCGATCTGATGGCGGCCGCGGGCGTGAAGACGCAGATCGGCCGTGAGTCGCGGGCGCAGTACGGCGAGCAACATGCGGGCGTCATCTACACGAATGAGCGATCCCGGGAGCCCGGTCAGCGTGGCTTTTCGAAAGCCGCCGACAACGGCACGCTCAACATCCGCTTTATCGGCCACGCCACCGGCGAGATCATCGCCGGCCCGCACTCCGGTGAGGCCGACGATTCCCTGATGGCCTACAACTACCGGCTCATCCTCACCCGCGATCCGACGAACCGGATCATGGTCGAGAAACCGGTGGGCTACGATCCCGCCATCGCCAAGGGGCCTGCAGGCCTGAGCATCGTGCCGAATCTGCCCAACGGCAAGGTCGCCTGGAACGGCGGACGGCTCGTCGGACCGCAGAACGAATATCCCGGCGGCGACTGGCCCGCCCGCGAGGCCATCGCCAAGCGATACCTCGACGCCATGCTCATGCGGCTCTGGCGGGTTCAAAACGACCCAGAGGCGGGCGCCGACGACCGCAAGGCGTTCGCCGGCTACGGGCTCGCCGCGGACGAGTTTCGCGACAACGGCAACGTGCCCTACGAGATCTATGTCCGCGAGGCCCGCCGTCTCGTCGGCCGGTATGTCTTCAAGGAGCAAGACAATGTCTTGGCCGAAGGCACCGCCCGCACGCCGATCCATGCCGACAGCATCGCCATTACCGACTGGCCGATGGACTCCGTCGCCTGCCTGCCGCGGAGCGTTCCCGACGGCCACCAGGACGGCATCTTCTTCCTCGCCGAGCAGTCCCGCCCCGCGCAGGTGCCGTATCGCTCAATCCTCACGAATGAGATCGACAACCTGCTCGTGCCCGTCGCCATCAGCGCCTCGCACGTCGGCTGGGGCAGCATCCGTCTCGAACCGGTCTGGATGCAGCTCGGAGAAAGTGCCGGGCACGCCGCCGCGCTCGCCGTGAAGGCGGGCACGCTCCCCGCCCGGTTGGATCCCGACGCCTTGATCCGCAAGCTCGCCGCGAGCCGCATGATGGTCACGTTCTTCAACGACGTCGACGTCGCCGCGAACGATCCCCGCGTGGCGGCCGCGGAGTATTTCGGCACGAAGGGCTTCTTTGCCGGGTACGACGCGCGGCTCGACGAGCCGCTCACAGTGTCCACGCAGGCGGTCTGGGATCGCGGTCTCTCCGCCTTGCGCGAGGGCACGCTCGACCCCGCCGACCTGGCCAGGCAGGTGCACCACGCCGAGGGCCAAGACTCGCCGCCAACCGATCGCACCCGTGGTGCAGTGCTCGACAGCATGTGGAGGTCGCTGCCCGGCAGCTCACTCACGACGACGCCCGTGCGTTCGAGCAGTGCGGCGGAGGTGGATGGAAAGTCATTTGACCTCGTCGTCATCGGCGGCACGCCGGGCGGCATCGCCTGCGCGGTGCGGGCGGCGCGGGAAGGGCTGACGGCGCTGCTCGTGCAGCACAACGGTCACCTCGGCGGCATGCTGACCAACGGGCTGATGCAGTGGGACGCGCTCTACGGCGGGCCGAGGTCACCGATCTTCAACGAATATGCGCGGATGATCGAGGATCACTACCGCGAGACCTATGGCGACCACTCGGCGCAGTTCGCCGCGGCGCGGTACACGCAGACGCATTATCCGATGAGCCGCTTCGAGCCGTCCGTGGCCGAGCGGCTGTTCAACAGGCTCGTGTCGGCGGAAGCCAATATCACCACGCTGCTTTTCTACCATCCGGCGGCGGTGAAGCGGGAGGGGCCGCTTCTGAAAACGCTGACGCTACGCGAATACGGCACGACGAACGACATCACGGTGAGCGGCGACACGTTCGTCGATGCCACCTACGAGGGCGACCTCGCGGCGGTCGCAAAGGTGCCGTATCGCGTCGGCCGCGAGAGCCGTGCGGAGTTCGGCGAGCCGCATGCGGGAAAGGTGTTCACGAACATCGTCTCGCAGCAGGGACCGAAGGATGCGCTCGAGGGCAGGCTGAACCTCCACCCCTACGGCCACGCCCAGGGCAGCATCGATTCGACGAGCCCGCACACCGCGGATGGGGCAATCCAGGCCTACAACCACCGCTTCTGCATCAGCAATGAGGCTGGCAACATTCGCCTGCCCGAGCGACCGCCCGGCTACGACCGCGAGGCCTACGTGCACTACAACCGCAAGGGCATGGCCGCCGGTGCGATCAACGGCAAGAGCAGCTGGAACAGCGCGATCCTGCCCGGCGAGAACCACGCCTACCCGGAGGCCACGTGGCCGGAGCGGGAGAAGATCATCGCCCGGCACACGAGCTTTGCGCTCGGGCTCATGTATTTCCTGCAAAACGACGAGTCGGTGCCGGCCGCGACGCGCGACGGCTTTCGCCGCATCGGCCTGCCGCTCGATGAATTCCCAGACAACGACAACCTGCCCTACGAGATCTATGTCCGCGAGGCCCGCCGCATCGTGGGCCGGAAGGTCTTCACCGAACACGACAACATCGTCGCGGCCGGTTTGACGCGGCCTCCGATCCATGCCGACAGCATCGCCTTCACCGACTGGTGCATGGACTCGCACGACTGCACAACCGACCGCCGCCCCGGCTACGACTACGACGGCAAGCTCATCCTCACCGAGGAGTCGCGGCCCGCGCAGATTCCCTATCGCTGCCTGCTGCCCCAAGGCATCGACAACCTGCTTGTCCCCGTTTGCCTGAGCGCCACGCATGTGGCCTGGGGCGCCGTGCGTCTCGAGCCCGTGTGGATGCAGACCGGCGAGGCGGCCGGTTTCGCCGCAGCGATCTCCAAGCAGCATCGCACCACGCCGGGCAAGCTTGATGCCGACCTGCTCGTCCGCACGCTCGTGAAACGCGGCCATGTCGTCACGTTTTTCAACGAGGGCCCGCTCGACCCCGCTGCCCAGTATTTCGGCACGAAGGGATTTTTCACGGGGTACGACGCGCGGCTCGACGAGCCGCTCTCCGAGGCCGTGCAGGCTGCGTGGCAGGAGGGATTCGCACAGCTTGAACGGGGCACACTCGACACGGCACAGCTCGCGGCCGCCGTTCACGCGGCCGAGTCGCGGCAATCACCGCCGACCGAGCAACGCCGCGGCGACGCCTTGCAGCGGCTGTGGTGAATAAAAGGGGACGCAGCTCTTTTCGCGGGACCGTCCCCCGCGACGTTCACCGTGCGGGGGTCGCCGACAGGATCGCCGGGGTGCGGACGCCGGGACTGATCTCGCCCGACGGGATCACCGTGCGGCCCCGCCACACGACCGTCGGCGTCGTCACGGGCGTCGCGGTCGCGAGGCCGTCGATGGTCGCGGGGATCTCGCCGGCCGCCTGCCACGTGTCGGCGGCGGTGTCGTAAAGATGGATGCGTCGCGGAAATCCCGGATGCCTTCCCGCCAGTTCCATCCGCCGCTCGAACAACGCCCCGTCGTCTCCCGGCAGAAACGCCAACTGCCTCGCGCCGACCTGAAGCGCCGGCCCGGCCGCGGCGATGATCGGCACCGGCGCGGCCGCAAGGACGGTCCACGTCTCCGTCGCGGGATCGAACCGATAGGCGTCCCGGAGAAACCGCCGGGTGACCGCCGGCGGCCCGGCCGTGGTCTTTCCGGGCTCGCCATCGCCGGCGAGAACGAGTTCGGCGCCGCTCACGAGATAGACGCGGCCCTCCACCGCGCCGAGCACCGGGAGAATCCGCGGCGGCCCGGGCCACGGCCGATGCTCCCGCCAGCCTCGCGCGGCAGCGGCCAGGTCGATCGACCAGAACGTCGCGAGCGCCGCCGTCGCGTCGGGCGTCTCCTGCCCCCCCGCGATGTAGAGCCGGCTGCCGACGACCACGCCCGCCGCGTTGGCCACCGGCTTCGGCAGCGCGGGCAAGGCGTCGCGTTCCACGAGGAGCCGGCCGGCGGCGGCATCCCACCCAAGTGCGACCGAGGAGGCGACGTGTCTGCGGGCGTCGCCGCCGCCCACGCACCACACCCGCCCGGCGAACGAGGCCGAGACACCGTAGCCGAGCGGCTCTGGGAGCGGCGTGGCCACCTGCCACCGCCCGCGGGGCTCGCCGAGCACCCACGCGTTGTCGTGCCACGCCTTGACGCCCGACTCCCATGGCGGCCGATCCGGAAAATTCGCGCCCCCGGCCACGACGAGCACCCCCTCCCCCCCGCCGCAGACGCCGGCGAAGGCACCGGCGACGCCGACCGGATCGGGCAGATCGGCGAGCCGCGTCCAGACGAACCCGTCGGCATCGCGCGGCGGCGGTTCGGCCGCCCGTCCGGGCCCGCAGCCCCAGATGCCGCAGAGCATCGAGAGCAGCACCGCGCCCGGCTGTCGTGAAAGGGCGTTTCGCATCGGATCAAACGGTGGCGGCGGATGGGGTCGGGCGGGCCCAGGTGAAAAAGCCGATCGCCTCGAGCGACTCGCGGAGCCGCCTCTCGTCGGCGTCGGAGAGCCGCGGGAGCGGCGGCCGGCAGGCGCCGCAGGGCGTGCCGATCATCGCCAGCACCGCCTTCATGGCCGGATGGAATGGAAACCGCATGAGCACGCGGATCATCGCCACCGCGCGGAGCTGCTCTTCGCGGGCGCGGTCGAGGTCGCCCGCGGCGAAGGCCGCCATCAGCCTCGCGTAGAGCGGCGTCGCCACGTTGAAGGTCGAGCCCACCGCCGCGCGGGCGCCCACCGCGAGGCCCGGCAGGAGCAGCTCGTCGTAACCCGAGAGCATCTCGAACCGGCCGCCGTCGAGGGCCACGCATTCGAGAAACTCGTGCAGCGTGTTGGCGGTGTACTTCACGCCGGCGAAGTTCGGGATGCGGTCGCCCGCCTGCCGCAGGAGATCGACCACGTCGATCGCGACGCCGGTCATCACGGGGATGTGGTAGTAGTAGAAAGGCAACTGCGGCGCGGCGGCCGCGACGGCGGCGGCACACTCGACGGCCGTCGCCGCGTCGCGGATCGCGAAGTAGCAGGGCGGCATCGCGGAGATCGCGTCGGCGCCGATCTCCGCGGCATGGGCCGCGAGCGCCGCCGCCTCGGCGAGCGAATCGTGCCCCACGTGCACGATCACGGGCACCCTGCCCCGCGTGGCCGCCGTAAACGCCTCCGCCACCTGCCGGCGCTCGCCCGTCGAGAGCGACACGCCCTCGCCGGTGCTGCCGCAGACATAGAGCCCGCACGCGCCGTCGGCGATCAGCTGCTCGGTGAGGGGAACGATCGCGGGCAGATCGACGGCGCCGTCGGCGGTGAGCGGCGTGTAGGTGGCGGGGATGAGTCCGTTGAAGCGGTGAGGCATGGGGCGGTCCCGGGGTGTGGTGGAGACGTGCCGGGTAGTATATCAGCTTGTTCCGCAAACGCCCCTCGCGGCAGCGAGGGGGTGCCGCGGTGCGGCGTTTCAGGCCAGGCGGTAGCTCGTGCTTCGGCCGCCGGCCGCGTTGCGGGCGAGGACGCCGCGTTCCACGAGGTCGCCGATGTCGCGGAGCGCCGTGTCGCTCGAACAGCGGGCGATCCGGGCGTACTTCGACGTCGTCAGAAACCCGTCGAAGCCGTCGAGCAGCCTGTTGACCACCCGTCGCTGTCGCTCGTTTACCGGCGGCCCGTCGTGCAGCAGCCGCCAGACCGTCGCCTTGCGGAGCACGCCGGTCGTGAGCGTGTCGGCCTGATCGATGGATCGTTCAAGACAGCCGAGAAACCAGGTCATCCATGGGGTGATGTCGGGTCCGCCGCGCTGCGTGCGTTCCAGGACCCGATAGTAGTCTTTTCGCTCCGCATCGATCCGGGTCGACATGCTGTAGAACCGCTCGGGGCAGCCATCCGCGCGGGCCAGGAAGAGGTCGGCGAGGGCGCGGGCGAGCCGGCCATTGCCGTCCTCGAACGGGTGGATCGTGACGAACCACAGGTGGGCGACCGCTGCGCGGAGCACCGGATCGCCGCCATCGCCGTCATTGCCCCACTCGATGAATCTCGCCATCTCGCCGGGAACCCGTTTGGCGGGAGGGGCCTCGAAGTGGATTCGTTCCCGGCCGATCGGTCCCGAAACGACCTGCATCGGGCCGGCTTCGACGGGCCGCCACGTGCCGACGGCGATGGGCCGCGTGCCGCTGTAGCCGACGGGAAACAGGGCGGCGTGCCAGCCGCACAGCCGTCGCTCGGTGATCGGCTCCGTCGCCCTTCTCGTGGCATCGAGCATCACCTCGACGACGCCCTCCACGTTGCGGTTCGCCCGGCGAGGAGTGCCTTCCGGCAGGCCGAGCCGGCGGGCGATCGACGAGCGGACGTCCGCCTCGTCGAGCTGCTCGCCCTCGATCGCCGAACTCCTCACGACATCGCTCGTCAGCACCTCGACCGCGGCCTCGGCCTGCAAGGCGAGCCCGAGCTGACGCATGCGGCCCAGGAGCAGCCCCTGCTTGTGCCGCGCCCGCACGAGCCCCGTCGTCACCTCCGCCACATCCCAAGCGAACTTCGTCCAGCCCTTTTTTTCGTGGATGAAAGCCATATTCGCCGCAGCTCGTGCGGCGATTATACGGCCGATTCGCCGCTCGGGCAAAACGACATCGGAAAAGGCCAGATCGCGACCGAGCCCCGGCGACGTGGGGCGTTCACTTTCCGTACTTCGGCCGCAGGGACTGCTCGATGAGCGCCAGCCGGGAAGGCGTCGGGGCTCCTTTGTAGACGAGCACCTCGGCGAGCGCCCCTGTAAACCCGGGGCCGCCCGTGCCGCCATTCATCACCCCGAGCCCG
>JBJTSM010000200.1:0-8310 GCA_046076685.1 Planctomycetia bacterium
CGCCTCGCGGCTCGGGGCGTCGAAGTTCGACATGAACGGGGGCGGGGCCGTCCGCTTGAGAAACGTATAGAGGCTGCGGCGGTAGAGGGCGGCGCCCGAATCCCGGTAGTAGTTTCGCGTGTTGGACAGGGCGTATCCCACCGGCTCCCAGATGTTGTCGGGCTGGTAGGGCTTCACGCCGCGGCCGCCCATCGTCGGCACGAGCAGCCCCGACACGAAGAGCGCCTGGTCGCGGATCTGCTCGGCGTCGAGCCTGATCCGCGGGCCGCGGGCCACGAGCCGGTTCTCGGGATCGCGGGCCAGCTGCTCTGGCTGCACCACTCCCGACCGCTTGAAGGCGTCGCTCGTCACGATCAGCCGCACGATCTCGCGGGTGTCCCAGCCGTTATCGCGATACTCGGCCGCGAGCCAATCGAGCAGTTCGGGATGGCTCGGCGGCTCCCCCTGGAGGCCGAAGTCTTCGTGGGTCTTCACGAGTCCCTTGCCGAAGAACTGCTGCCAGAGCCGATTGGCCGCCACGCGGGCCGTGAGCGGATGCTCCTTCGACACGAGCCACTTCGCGAGATCAAGCCGCGAGGGCGTCTTGCCCTCTCCGACCGCGAGCGGCGGCAGGAACGCCGGCGTGCCGCGGGTCACCTTGTCGCCCGGCTTGTCGTAGGCGCCCCGCTGCATCACGAAGCTGTCGCGCATGGCCGGCAGGTCGTTGAAGACGAGGCTCCGCGGGATGAGATCGTCGATGCCGTCACGGATCTTCGCCAGCGCGTCGTAATCGGCGGCGGCGGCCACGAGCCTGTCCGGCGGGCTGGCCCAGACCCGCGTCAGCCAATACTGCTTGAGCCGCGCGATGGCCGCGGGGTCCGACACCTTGTCCGGCCCCTGTTGGATGATCGAAACCAGTTTTTCAGGGATGCCGACGAGCTTGTCGGCCGGGAGCGCCGACTGCCCCTTCCACCAGATGGCAAACGACTGCGAGGGAACCTTCGTTGAGGGCTTGCCCACCGACACGCCGATCGAATCCCAGCGGGCGCGGCCGCGGGCCTGCGCGAGCGACACCGCCGTCACCCGCGTGCCCGCCGGCATCTCCATGCGGCTCGGTTCGATCGCCAGCCTGACCCATTTTCCGGCTTCGGGCAGCGGGCCCGCCAGCGCGAGGCCGTCGCCGTTTCCCTTCCGGTCGTCGGCGAACGGCACGTCGGACCAGTCGCCCCAGACGACGCCATGGTTCCACGACTTGGCCCGGAATTGCAGCATCACGGCGTCCGGGGGATCGTCGGGATCGAGCCAGAGATGCACGAAGATCTCGGCCTTGTCGGGAACCGTGAACGTCTCCTCGCCGTCGGTCGTCACGACCTGCACGGGCCCCTGCGCCACGATCTCCAGGCTGCGGCTGCCCGCCTGCGCCGGCACCTCGGCGGTCGCCTCGATCCACCTGGCCGTGCCCCCCGGCCCCGCGTGGGCGACCGCGGTGTTGGGCCAGCCGTCGGCCAGCCAGAGCGTCTCGCGCCTGTCCGCCGGGGAGGCGTCGTCGGCCGGATCGACGTAGCCCGCCGCCGCGATCGCCTCGTCGAGGGCTTTTTTGTAGGGAGCCATGTCGCGGTCGATCACCGCGAGCAGCTCTTCCTGCGAGGGCGAATGGATCTGGATGGCGGGCGCCGTCCGCCGCGTGTTGCCGTCGAAGCCGGGGTCGGCCGCCGAGTTGAAGAAGGCGTAGAGCGAATAAAACTCCTTGTGCGAGATCGGGTCGAACTTGTGGCTGTGGCAGACGGCGCACTGGCCGGTGAGGCCGAGCCACGCGTTCGTCATCGTGGCCGTGCGGTCGATGGCGTAGCGGAAGAGGAGTTCCTCGTTGATCGAGCCGCCTTCGCTCGTCGTCACGTTCGAGCGGCAGAAGCCGGTGGCGATCTTCTGGTCACTCGTGGCATTCGGCAGCAGGTCGCCGGCGAGCTGCTGAATCGTGAACTGGTCGAACGGGAGATTCTCGTTGAAGGCTTTCACGACCCAGTCGCGGTAGAGCCACATCTCCCGTTCGTTGTCGAGATGCAGCCCGTGGGTGTCGGCGTAGCGGGCGTTGTCGAGCCAGTGGCGGGCCATCTCCTCGCCGTGGTGCGGGCTCGCGAGGAGCTTGTCGACGAGTTTTGGATAGGCATCGGGCGACGTGTCGGCGGCGAACGCGCTCACCTGCTCTGGGGAAGGCGGCAGGCCGGTGAGGGCGAAGGCGAGCCGGCGGATGAGCGTGGGCCGGTCGGCCTCGGCGTTGGCGGGAAGCTTCGCGGCCGCGATCGCGGCATCGAGAAACCGGTCGATCGGGTTGGCCGCGGTGCCGGCCGGCACCTCCGGCCGCTTGATTGGCCGATACGACCAGTGCTTTTCATAGGGGGCGCCCGCCTGGATCCACCGCGTGAGCAGCTCCTTCTGCTCGGGCGAGAGCGTCTTCTTCGAGTGCGGCGGCGGCATGATCACGTCGGGATCGGTGGCGTTGATCCGCGCGATCAATTCGCTCGTGCCAGAGTCGCCGGCCACGATCGCCCGCGCGCCGCTCTCGAGTTCCCGCGTGGCCTCCTCGGCCGAGTCGAGCCGCAGGCCCGCCTCCTGCTGCCCCGGCCCGTGGCAGGCGTAGCAGTTCTCGGAGAGCAGCGGCCGGATGTCGCGATCGAATCGCAGCGGCGACGATTGGCCGGCCTCGGCCGCCGCCACGGTCGCGGCCGCCGCCAGACTCATCACGCATGCGAGCAGGATCGCCGGGATGTTTCGCATCGTCATCTGCAACGCTCCATTCCACGGCACGGCGGCCTGATGCCGATCCCGATTTTAGACTCGCGGGTCGGCGAAGAAAACATCGGACGCACGAACACGCGAGTGCATTTTTTCACTTTCTCGCGCCGTCGTTTCAGATTCGCGAGGCTCGGAGGTGTCGCTCACGGCAGGCGGTGCTATCCTGTGCCAGGAACGCAGTCAACTCGGAAAAACACATCATGTCACTTGCTCGCAGCGCACTGACCTGGTTCACTCTCGCAGCCACGGCCGTCCACGCGGCCGAGCCTGCGCAGCCAGCCGCCGCCGCGAAACCGGAGCCCGAGATCGTGCTTCACGATGGGCCGCCGATCGCCTTCCCGGGCAGCAAGCCGCGGCCGCCGTGGGGCGAGCTCGAGTGGGTGCGAAAGATCGGGCGGCTCACCGACTGCAACAGCCCGGCCCACTGGAATGGCGACACGCTCTACGTCTTCAACTCCTGGGAGCATCCGGCGCGGATCGAAGGAGAGTCGCTTGCGACGCTCGGCGACCCGCGGGCGGTGACGATCGACAACGACGCGACATTCAACGGCGGCCGCTGGCTGGAGGCCACCTGGAAGGATCCCCGCTCCGGCGTGCTCCACGGCTGGTATCACCAGGAGGCCGACCGCGTGCAGGGCCGGGGCGAACTGGGCGAACGCTACCCGACGACCTGCGCCGTCGGCGCGATCCGGTCGGAGGACGACGGGCTCACCTGGCGGGATCTGGGCTTCGTGATCACGCCACCGCCCCACGCCATCACCACGGCCGACGCGACGAAGAACAAGTATTACGTCGGCGGGATCGGCGACTTCGGGGCCTGCCCCGATCGCGACGAGCGGTTCATCTATTTCTTCTGCGTGAGCTTCCATGCCCGCCGCGACCGGCAGGGGCTCGTGGCCTACCGGCTGCCCGTGGAAGACTGCGACAGCCCGGTCGGCAAGGTGCAGGGCTGGGGGCCCGACGGCTGGACCACGCCGGGGCTCGCGGGAGAGCCGGTCCCGTTTCTGCCGGCCACGACCGACTGGCACGGCGCCGACCCGCGTGAGTTCTGGGGGCCGGTGATCCACTGGAACACGCATCTCGGCACCTACGTGATGTTCCTCATCCGCAACGACTCGGCCGACTGGCACGTCGACGGCTATTACGTGAGCTTCAACGACGATCTCGCCAACCCCGCGGGCTGGTCGCCGCCGCGAAAGATCCTCGACGGCGAGCAGGGGCGTGCGACCGTGCCCGGCAAGAAGGGGAGCGGCTGGTACGTGTCGGCGATCGGCACCGGGCCGAAGGAGACCGACAAGTGGATCGGCGCGCGGGCGCGGCTCTTCGTCACCGGCCACTCCCGCTGGGAGATCGAGTTCCGCCGGCCTCGCTAGACCACGCGCCTCTGGTGGTTGCCACCTTTTCATGTTCAGAACCGCCAGATATCAAGCACGATGACCGTGGGCGGATCGTCCAAAACATCGAACAGCACCGCGAGCGGAGCTACGACACCGATCCGCACGGTATCGTAACGCGATTCACCAAAATCGAGCGGGTGGCGGGCCAGCCAAACATCGATTTCCCTGACAACGCGAATGAGATCACTGCTCTCGTCGGCGCCACGAATGAGCGACTGAAGTTTCTCGTCGGCCTCCGGGGCCCAAAAAACGAAATGCTTCACTTTGGTTCGAGATCCCGCAGAATCTCGTCGAGGGTCCGTCCCGAGCGGCACGCCCGCCGCCGCTCGATTTCATCGGCGGTCAATGGCAGCTGCAGTCCCTCTGGGGGCCGGCCTCGAGCTGCCACCTCGGGCAAGAAGACGCCGATCACGCGACCGGCGTCGTCGCACAACTCGACGGTCTGCGTGGCCTCGCCGAGCCGGCGACAGGTTTCGGAATCGAGCGTGTATCGGACCATCGGAGTCTCCTTTGCGCAGATGTGTTGACTGGCCCCTTCTCAACCGAGCACGCCGGGGATCGGCCGCGCCGCGTTGAGCACGCCCGTGATCCGCTCCTCGCGGCCGTCATGCTCGAAGGTGAGCCGCTCGTGGTCGAGCCCCATCGCCCGCAGGATCGTGGCGTGGAGATCGCGGACATGCTGCCTGTTTTCCACCGCACGCAGGCCGATCTCGTCGGTCGCGCCGATCGACTGGCCACCCTGCACGCCGCCGCCCGCGAGCCAGACCGTGAAGCCGTAGGGATTGTGGTTGCGGCCGCCCGTGCCCTGCTCCATCGGGGTCCGCCCGAACTCGCCTCCCCAGACGACGAGCGTCTCGTCGAGCATCCCGCGCCGGGCGAGGTCGTCGAGCAGCGCGGCCGTGGGCCCGTCGATCTGCCGCGCGTTGCGCTCGTGGTAGTCGTGGCTCGAATCGTGGGCGTCCCAGCCGAACTTGTCCACGGCGTTGTAGATCTGCACCACCCGCACGCCCCGCTCCACCAGCCGCCGGGAGAGCAGGAGCATCCGGCCGTAGGAGGCCTTCGCCCGATCCTGGTCGTCCACGCCATACTTCGCCAGCGTCTCGGCCGTCTCGTCGGAGAGATCGCCCACGTCGGCCGCCTCCGCCTGCATCCGGTAGGCCAGTTCGTAGGTCGCGATCCGGCCGTCGAGATCGGGCCGGCCGGGCCGGGCGTCACGATGCCGCGTGTTGAACGCCTGCGCGAGGTCGAGCGTGGACCGCTGCATCGCGGCGACGCCGGCCGGCGGATCGAGATTCACCAGTGGCGGCCCCTGGTGGCGGAACCGCGTGCCCTGGAAGGCCGCCGGCAGGAAGGCATTCGACCAGTTGACGCTGCCGCCGATGCCTCCGACTTCAAACAGCAGCACGTAGCCCGGCAGGTTGTCGTTTTCACTGCCGAGGCCGTAGGTCACCCACGAGCCGAGGCTCGGCTTGCCGCCGAGGATCACGCCCGTGTTCATCTGGTAGGTGGCCGGCCCGTGGTTCGACGAGTCGCAGTGCATGCTCTTCACCACGCACAGCCGGTCGGCATGCCGGGCCGTCTCCGGAAGGCGGTCGGAGATCCAGAGCCCACCTTCGCCATGCTGCCGCCACTTCCACGGCGGACAGAGGATCGAATCCTTGCACGCGTTGAACACGCCCCCGACCGCGTCGGGCACGTCTTTAAGCGACTGCGGCACCGGCTGGCCGGCCAGTTGCTGCACGAGCGGCTTGTAGTCGAAGAGGTCGATCGCGCTGGGGCCGCCGTATTGAAAGAGCACGATCAGGTTCTTCGCCTTGCCGGGCAGATGCGGCTTCCGCACGGCCAGCGGCGCGAGCGGATCGATCTCGATCGCCTGTCGGCCGCCGGCAAGGCCGTCGCGGGCCAGGAGCATCGACGCCGCGAGTCCGCCGATGCCAAGCGCCGTGCGGCCGAGCACCTCGCGGCGCGAACAGGGCTCCGCAGACACTCGACGGCTCGGGCAATCAGGATGCATGGCAGACCTCCGGTCGGCCGCGGCCTCGGGGGCCGCGACGGATCAATCGACGATGATGAACTCGCTCGTGTTGAACAGGGCCCGGCAGAGATCCTCGAGCGCCGCCGCGGCGGGCGTGGCCGCCTGCGCGTCGGCGTGGGCGCGGGTGTGCCGGGCCAGCAGGCCGGCGGCCGCGGCGCGTTCGCCCTCGGCCGCGTCGCGGGCGAGCACCAGCCGCACCGCCTCGTCCGGCCAGCGATCGACGTCGTCGCCCACGTTTTCCCGCACGCGGCCGGCGAGCTTCCGCGACGCCTCCACCACGAGCGGATCATTGAGCAGGTTGAGCGCCTGCGGCGGCACGATCGTGACGTCGCGGCAGCCGCACGGACTGACGGCGTCGGGCAGGTCGAACGGCTGCAGGAATGGCAGCGGGATCGACCGCTTCCGCACGAGATAGATGCTGCGGACAAACGTCTCCTCGAGCGGCTGGGCATACCAGCCCTGCTTCCGTCCGTCGGCGCCGTCCTTCAGGAATTCGAGGATCGCGGGGCTCGTCTCGAGGATCGCGTCGTCCACCGGCGGCCAGCGCGGCGGGCCGCCGCGGTCGTCACGCAGGAGGCCCGACACCGCGAGCACCGCGTCGCGGATCGACTCGGCCTCGAGCCGCCGCGGGTTCTGCCGCCAGACGAGGCGGTTGTCGAGATCGACGGCCGCCTTGGCGGGATCATGCGCCGACGACTGCCGGTAGGCGGCCGAGAGCAGGATGCGGCGGTGGAGTTTTTTGAGCGACCAGCCCTCCTCGACGAACGTCACCGTCAGCCAGTCGAAGAGTTCGGGATGGGTCGGCGGAGCGCCGCGGAAGCCGAAGTCGTTGGGCGTGGCCACGATGCCGCGGCCGAAGAGACGCTGCCAGACACGGTTGACGATCACCCGCGGCGTGAGCGGGTTGTCGGCCGAAGCGAGCCACTCCGCCACAGCCGTGCGGCGGCCGGTGGTTTCGCCGCCGGTGGTGGCCGCCGCCGGCAGCGGATTGGGATCGAACACGGAGAGGATGCCGGGCTCGACCTCCTCGCGGGGCTCGCGGTGATTGCCCTGCGCGAGCAGCCGCGTCGGCGGGGCCTGCGCGGCGGCGTCGGTCACGAGCGACACCGTGCCCACGCCCTCGATCGCCGTGTCCTTCGTCTGCGTCGCCTGGAAGAAGGCCTGCAGCCGGTAGAAGTCGGCCTGGAGGAGCGGGTCGTATTTATGGTCGTGGCAGTTGCAGCAGCTCATCGTCATGCCGAGCACGGACGAGCCGACGGTGGAGACGATCTCCGCGAGCACCTCCGCCCGGTGTCGCTCCGATTCCTGGAAGATCGCCGCCGTGGAGTCGTAGGGGCCGAGCCGCAGGAATCCGGTGGCGGCCAGCGACCGGGCCGCGTCGCCGCCGGCCGGCGCGGGGCCGACCAGCTCGTCGCCGGCGAACTGCCGCCGCAGAAACTCGTCGTAGGGCATGTCGGCGTTGAAGGCCTCGATCACCCAGTCGCGATACCGCCAGATCTCGGGCCGGAATTCGTCCCGCTCGCAGCCGTTGGTGTCGGCATAGCGGACGGCGTCGAGCCAGAGCCGGCCGAGATGCTCGCCATACGCCGGGCTCGCCAGCAGCCGGTCGACGAGGTTTTCATAGGCGGCTTCGTGGGCGGCGGCCTCGTCCGCTGCGCCGGCCTTGGTGGCCGCCACGAACGCGGCGATCTCGGCGGCCGTCGCGGGCAGGCCGGTGAGGTCGTGGATCACGCGGCGGGCGAGCGTGGCCGGATCGGCCGGCGGCGACGGCGCGAGCGATTTTTGCGAGAGGGCCTCGCGGTGGAAGGCGTCGATCGGCGTGGCAGCTGCCGCCGCCGTGGGCACGTCCGGCTTTACCGGCTTCGTGAGCGACCAGAGATCGAGCCGCTCGCCGGCCCAGCGTCGGGCGACGGGGTTGCGGGCGTCGCTGCGGGCGGTGCCCACCCGCTTCCGCGAGGCGAGCGACTCGAGCGCCCGCGACGGCGTTTAGACCTCGAGCGACTCGAGGTCGCGTCCGATCACGATCGCGTCGAAGAGCGCCTCGCCCGCGTCCTTCGCACCGTTGGCCGCGAGGCAGATGCCGGTGACGGTGCAGTCGCCCAGTTC
>JBJTSM010000201.1:0-2312 GCA_046076685.1 Planctomycetia bacterium
GATAGCATCCACAAGGAGTTGGCGATGTTCGCCATCGTCTACAACCTTGTGCGGCTCGTGATGCTCGAGGCGGCCCAGCGGCAGGGCGTCACGCCCGAACGTATCAGCTTCGTGGATGCCCTACGATGGCTGCTCGCGACCGGACACGGCGTGCCGCTGCGGCGGATTCGCGTGCTGCCAGTCCGGCCCGACAGGCACGAGCCTCGCGTGCGAAAACGGCGCCCGAAGAGCTATCCGTTCATGACGAAACCACGTGCTGAGTTGATGCAAGCCCTTTCAGCCCAACGAGTAACGCCTTAACTTCGTGCCATTCGTGCCAGCCACCAAATCTGGGTAATTTACAGATTGCCTGTTTTTGGTGGCTGGCACCTTTTGGCTGGCGGCAGGCGTCTTTTCCTGCAAAAATTGGTGGCTCACCGTGCTGCCTCATGTCGTGCGGTCGCGGCCCAGGAAAAGTCCGCCATGCCGACGTCGAATTCCGGACCGCAGCCCAGATCGCCCGGCAATCTTCATCCGCTCTCCCGCGAATTGCTGCAAAGCCTTGCGGGCCACGCGGAGGCCGCGGAGATCGTGCTCGGTGGAGGCGTGGCGCTCAGCCACTACCTCGAGTATCGCGATACCGTCGACCTCGATGCCTGGTGGCGGTCGGAGCCGCGGCCGGACGTGGTGGCGTATCTCGAGGCCGCCATGAAGGCCCTCGCCGCGAGGCACGGCCTCGACTATCGCCGCCGCTCATGGGGCGAGACCGAGAGCCTGGAACTGCTCCGCGACGGACTCAAGCAGTATTCCTTCCAGATCAGCAAGAGAACGCTGTTTCTCGACGACGTTCTCCCCTCCCCGTGGCAGCCCGTGGGCATCGAGACCCTGCGGGACAACGTGGCATCCAAGATGACGGCCCTCGTGCAACGCGGTGCGCCGCGGGATTTTCTCGATGTGTATCAGCTTTGTGCCCGCGGCATGATGACCGCAGCCGGTTGCTGGCAGGCCTTCGGCGACAAAAACCCCGATGTTGCGATCGAAGAAGCCAAGCGGAAAATCGTCGCCCGGCTGGCTATGATCGAAACCCTGCGGCCCCTCGAAACGATCCAGCCCGCGGACGCCCGGGAACAGGCCGCGCGGGTTCGCGACTGGTATTACCGCACCTTTGCCGCGGCCGCCCCATGATCATCGACCGATCCGTCTATCCCGATGTCGAGCCGCCCACGAGGCTGTCGAGCCCGGAAGAACGGGCCGATTATCTGCACCGCATCTGCGCGGCCTTCGACTTCGGCATTTTTCCGGAGGAGACCGACTGGGCCACGTTCGCCGGCTGGCGGGAGATTTTCGATCGCTTTCCGCTTCCCGATTCGCCCGGCTACCACGCCTTTCGCCACTGGTACGGCTGGGATCCCGTGCCCGTGCAGCGCCGCCTCGGCATCCCCCCCTGGAAGGCCGCCGACCAGCAGGAAGGCCGCATCGACCCGTGCGAGTCGATGGTGTGACGCGCAACGTCAGCTCGTGACGTTCACGATCACGTCGAAGAGCTGGCCGCGGCGGACGCCGTCCTGCGTGATGTCGATCGCCACGAGCGAAAGCCCCGCGGCCGCGTCGGCCGCCGCCGACACCCGCACCGGCAGGCTCCGCGTGCCTCCCGCCTCGACCCGCAGCGTGGCCACCGAGGGATCGAACCGGATCCCCGGCAGACAGACGATTTTTAACTCGTAGATGGTTGGCACGTCGAGGAAGTTCCGCACGATCACCGTCGCCTCGGCTGAATCGCCCGGCTTCACGTTCACGCGGTAGGGATGCACGCGCACCCAATAAGGATCGTAGCCCAGTCGGTAGTCGCGTTCACCAGTCAGGTCGCGAAACGAATCGCGAAGCTCCGCCGCGGCGGAGATATAGCGGTCGATGAGCGGCTTGGGATTCTCGATCGCCCACGAGTGGCCGCCGAGGATCAGGTCGGGAGCGATGCCGTGGAGATAGTCGCCCGCGAAGCCGTAGCCCTCCTCCACCGTGCAGGCGTTGCGGGAGGAGACCGCCTCGTGGCCGTGCTGCGCGGGGTCGGAAGGAGAACCAAAAATGTTGTCGCCGGTGAAGGCCACCCGCTTGCCGTCGATCACGCCGTGCACGCAGCAGGCGAACTCCGTCTGCCCCGGCATCCAGTCGCAGGCGAGGTCGTAGCCTCGCCAGCGGATCACCTCGCCGTCGCGGATCACCCGGTCGACGTCGATCCGCTGCAGGTCGACCGTCTTCCGCTCGCGGTAGGCCGGGATGAGGGCGTTGTAGTCGTAGTCGAGCGGCCGGGTGAGCAGCGGCAGCACCCGCTCGTG
>JBJTSM010000202.1:0-13037 GCA_046076685.1 Planctomycetia bacterium
GATCGCGGTCGCCTCCACCGGCCCGGCCACCACGGGCCGGTTCGTGGCGTCGGCCACCATCTGGCAAAGCAGCCTGTTCTGCACGCCTCCCCCCACGACGTGCACCCTGCCCACCCGCCGGCCCAGCAGGCCGTCGAGTTCTTCGAGCGTCCGGCGGATCGCCGCGGCGACGCTCTCGAGGGCCGCGCGGATCACGGCGCCCGTCGTCTCGGGCACCGGCTGCCCCGAGGCTCTGGCGAGGGTGCGGATCGCCTCCGGCATATCGGAGGGGGCGACCAGCGAGGGGTGATCGGGGTCGATGACCGTGACGAGCGGGGCGGCCTCGGCCGCCAGCGCCGTGAGCTGGTCCCAGCTCCATGTCTGGCCGGACCGTTGCCAGTGCCCGCGGCATTGCTGCACGAGCCACAGGCCGCAGACGTTCTTGAGCAGCCGATTCGTGCCGCCCACGCCCCCCTCGTTGGTGAAGTTGCGGCTCCGGCATTCCGGCGTCACGAGCGGGCGGTCGATTTCCGCCCCCACCAGGGCCCAGGTGCCGAGGCTCACGTAACACCAATCCGGTCGGCCGCTCGGCGGCTCGAGGGCGGGCACGGCGGCCACGGCGCTGGCGGTGTCGTGCGTGCCCGGCGCGATCACCTTCACGCCCGACAGTCCTGTCTCCGCCGCCACGTCCGGCCGCAATGGGCCCAGATCGGCGCCGGGATCGATGAGTGGACCAAAGACGTTCCGTGGCAGTCCGAACCGGTCGAGCATGTCGAAGGCCCAGTCGCGGCGACACGGATCGAAACACTGCGTGGTCGTGGCGTTCGTGCGTTCGTTGGATCGTTCGCCCGAAAGGAGCCAGTGGAAGAGATCTGGGATCATGAGCAGCCGGTCGGCGGCGGAAAGCACGGTCGGGTGTCGACGTTTCAAGGCCAGGAGCTGGTAGAGCGAGTTGATCTCCATGAACTGGAGTCCGGTGGCTGCGAAGATCGCATCGCGCGGAACGATCGCCTCGGCCGCGGCGAGCATGCCGCGCGTGCGGGCGTCGCGGTAGCAGACGGGGTTGGCCAGCAGGGCGTCGTCAGCCGTCAGGAACGAGAAGTCGACACCCCAGGTGTCGACGCCGATGCTCGAGACCGCGTGGCCGTGCCGGGCCGCGGCCGCACGCAGGCCGTTGACCACCTCCTGCCAGAGCCGCACAAGATCCCACACCAGTTCGCCGCCCATCGTGACCGGGCCGTTCTCGAAACGGTGGATCTCCTGGAGCTCGAGCAGCCGCCCGTCGAACGCCCCCGAGACGACCCGCCCTCCGGAGGCCCCCAGATCGACCGCCAATGCCACGGATCGCGCCATGTCTCAAGACTCCTGCGGGATATCAAACGCCCCTGCATGCCCCGGCATTGTTCCTTTTTTCCGCCCGATTTCGAGGGGCGGTGATGCGGCAGAGCGGGAAAAAACGGCGGACTTTCCGGTCGTGAGGGCTATTCGTGCCCCGTGGACGGCCCACGGGTCGATAAAACCCGGCCAAGAGCCTATTGTTAAGCTGTTTGGGCAACTTATGCAGGATTGAGCAGTTCACTCTGACGGGCCGACAGGGCATTCCCGACAACGGGCAGATTCCATGGGCTTGAACGTCGTCGAAACGGGAACCGCGGGCATCTCCGCCGAGGTGCTCGAGGACTTGGCCGAGGCCAGCCGTTCCCTGGAGGGCCTGGAGCCTCCTGAGATCATCGCCTGGGCGGCCCGCAGATACGGGCGGCGGCTGACGATGGCCACGGCCTTCGGTCCGGAAGGATGCCTGATCATCCACTGGCTGGCGACGATCGCGCCGAACACCTTCGTCTTCAATCTCGACACGGGCTACCAGTTCAAGGAGACGCTCGAACTCCGCGACCGGATCGCCCGGCGGTACGGGATCGAGGTCTCGCTCGAGCGGCCGGAGACGACCGTCGAGGAATACGAGCGACTGCACGGCGGGCCCCTGTATCAATCGGATCCCAACCGCTGCTGCGCCGACCGCAAGATCGCCGTCATCCGCCGGGTGCTGACGGGGTTCGATGCCTGGATGAGCGGCATCCGCCGCGACCAGAGCGCCGACCGGGCCGGCTCGCCGATCGTCGGCTGGGACCACAAGTTCGGCGTGGTGAAGATTTCGCCGCTTGCCGGCTGGACCAAGGCTCGGGTCTGGGACGCGATCGTGCGCGAGGACGTTCCCTACAACCCGCTCCACGACCAGGGCTACCTCTCGATCGGCTGCTGGCCGTGCACCCGCGCCGTGTCCTTCGGCGAGGACGAACGGGCGGGCCGCTGGAGCGGCACGGCGAAAACCGAGTGTGGTCTTCACTCGCGCGACCATTGACGGCCCGACGGCTTTCCGTCGGGCTTCCGAAAGGGCCGGGATGAGACTCTCCGCGAAGACCGAATACGCCGCGATCGCCGTGCTCGAACTGGCCCGGCAGTGGACCTCCGGCGAACCGGTGCGGATCCGCTCGATCTGCGAGGCCCATGGGGTGCCGGCCCGGTTCCTCGTGCAGATCCTCCTCCAGCTGAAGGGGGCCGGCATCGTCACGAGCACGCGGGGCGCCGCCGGCGGCTACCAGCTGGCGAGGCCGCCGGAGGAGATCACGCTGGACGACGTGCTGCGCGTGATCGAGGGCCCCGAGGAACTCGTCACGGCCGTGACGGCCGATCTGGCGGGTCGCTCGCGGACGGTGACGGTGCTGCTGGATGCCTGGCGGCAGGTGGCCCGGTCGGAGGCCGACGCCCTGCGCGGCATCACGTTCGCCGACCTGGTAGAACGCTCGCGCGCGATCAACGAGCCGATGTACTACATCTAGATCACGCGGGGGCTAACGCCGTATCTGGCCGAGGAGGGACTCGAGAAGCTTCGTCACCTCGGCTGGTTGCAGCGGCAATGTCACGACACGGCGAAGGTCGTCCTCCCTGACGTCGGGCGTCAAATCCTGCTGGGCAGGATCGACGAGCAGGAGCGTGGGGACATTTCTCAGGAACGAATCCTCCGCCAGCCCGTTGAAGGCTTCCACGGCCGACTCGCCGAAGGATACGGCACTGATGACGAGGCAGTCGGCGGGGCGGGGCGTCTCCGAACACCGCAAAAGCGCCCGCTGCAGGTTTTCCGTCAGCAGCACCTTGTAGCCGAGGTTCCTGAAGAATTCGCGCCGTTCCGCCTGCTCCTG
Source organism: Planctomycetia bacterium (assembly GCA_046076685.1). Classification (GTDB taxonomy): domain Bacteria; phylum Planctomycetota; class Planctomycetia; order Pirellulales; family UBA1268; genus CAMCQY01. The sequence goes on from JBJTSM010000202.1 coordinate 3,177, forward strand.
CGTGGCAGCCTCGGCGAGCATCAGGGTTCCCTTCACCGCCGCCGTCGTTGCCGTAGCCTTGGCGACGGACCTGCCTTTCGATTCGGCCGATCTGGCGGCCGCCTGGGCACCACCCGACGCCGGCATGGGGGCGGCGGCCGCGTGCCTGGCGACCAGGGGCTCAAATGCCCGCCGCACCTCCAGTGCCGTCTGCCAGCGTTCCTTCGGATCCAGGTGCATCATGCGCGTGACCATTTCCACGACTTCGTGGGGCAGGTGCGGCGCCTTCCAGCCGAGCGGCTCGACCCCGGTGAACCGTCGCGGGTCGGTGCGTACGGCACGATCCCGCGACTCGGTCAGCGCCGAGACTCCGGAGAGGGCCAGGTAGGCGACGGTGCCGAGGAAGTAGATGTCGCTGCGAACACTGTCGTGCTTGACCTTGCCGAGGGTCTCCAGGGTGGCGTAGTCGACCGTCCGCGGCAGATCCGTGCGCCGCAGCGCCTTGGTGGCGGTGGAATCGCCGGCCGCGAGTCCGAAGTCGACGAGCTTGGCCTGTCCGGTGAAGGAGATGAGCACGTTGGACGCCTTGACATCCCGGTGTGTCACGCCGAGACGGTGGGCGTATTCCAGTCCTTCCACCATCTGCAGGATCAGCCCGAGCGCCCGCGGCAGGTCGATCGCTCCGCGAACCCGAACAAGCTCCCGCAGCGTCTGCCCCTCGACGAACTCCATGGTGATGTAGCTCGTGTTGTTTTCCCGTCCCACCTCCTCGATGGCGACGATGTTGGCATGCCGCAGCAGGCGGCCCATCTCCCCCTCACGCTGGAACGACTTGCATTTGTCGGCGTCGGAACTGTAGCGGCTGCGAAGCACCTTCACCGCGAGGATCTGTCCGGTGTCGGCGTGGATGGCCCGATACACCCGCGAGAAGGAGCCTGTCCCTACCTGGTAGAGGATCTTGGCCCGGCCGTAGAAGAAGCCGTTTTCCTCGCCGCGCAGAAGCCGGTCGAGCTGATAGCGTGTCAGCAGTTCGTGGCGGACGAGTGCGGCGCCAAAATCGTTCACCGGCACGTTGCGGCCGCCCAGTTCGCTCCAGATGGGATCAAGCTGCCCCGACTGCACGAGTTCAAACTGGTCGAGGAGATTGGCGACTTCGTCAGTCGACAACGACTTCATGGTGAGCGGCTGGCGGGGGTGAAGCTGGCGGGGCCCCGGGGGGACGGGGCGGACGAGGCAAGGTGGGCTGGCCGCGGCCCGGACTCGCTGGCCGCCCAGCCATCGGGACAGCCGGAACCGCGTCGGTCTGGCGGCAGCCGTGCTGTCTACGCGTATCCTAACCGAATGTCGGCGGCCGTGTCGGGGGCTGGCGGGCCGATCCGGCGGCAAAGGGCTGCCTTTTTGACGGGGAGCCCGATTCGTCGGCAGAGCCCGAACAATCGGCCCGCGTGGCAGGGGCTGTACCGCATCGGCCAGAGGCTGGCGATGCTGGCCCGCGGCAGGGGATCGCTCTGGAGCCTGAAAAGGCCCCGGTGGTAGAACCCCGCCCCCCGTGGACCGCATTCGACTTCGGTGCGGCGCCGGCTTCGGGGCGGCAAACATTTTGCCTGCCGCTGTCAGGTGTGGCGGCTTCCCTGGAGAGTTCATGCCCGGTCCGCCGCCGCCGCCGTCCCCGGTTTATCGGCTCCTGCCGACGCTCTGGCTCTGCGTGCTTCTCCTTTCCGCGTCTCAGGCTCCGGCCGCCGACGTCGAGGAGGGGTTCGAGGAGGGGCGGACTCGGTGGATGCTGGCCGACGCCGATTCAAACCCCCGCGTCAGCGTTCATGGGATCGCACGCGATGCCGCCCACCGCGGCACGGCCGGCGAGCGGATCGTTCTGGATGCGGCCGCGGGGACGACGCTACGGCTGCACTACCCGATCGGCAGGGCGAGCGTGATCGATGAATTCCGCGCCTCCGTCTGGGTGCGGGCCAACCGGCCCGCCATTCGCATCGGCGTGAGGATTGTCCTGCCGAACTTCGTCTCCGCACAGACCGGCCGCCCTGTCGACGTCGTGGTGCCAGGCACCGCGTCCCGGCATGCGGACCGCTGGGAGTTGTTGGAGGCGGACGACATCCGCGCCGGTCTGGAGCGGCAGCTTTCCGCGCTGCGTGCGCAGCATGGGCGAGCCGGTGGGCTCGCGGGCGCGGTGGCCACGGACGTCGTCCTCGAGCTCTACTCCGCACCCGGTCGCTACGACGTGTCGATAGACGATCTGCAGGTGCAGGGGGCCGTGTCGGCGTCCCCCCGGAGCCGGCGTGAGGCGGTCGCCAAAGACCCGGCCGGTCGAGATGGCGTCGTGCAGGCCGCGTTCACCGAGGCGGCCGACGGCCCGACGTCCATGCCCCCGGTGGCGGCGCTGACGCGTGGCGTGCTCGAGGTGGGAGGGCTGCCGTTCTTCCCTCGCAGTCTCGACCACAACGGTGAACCGCTCGAAACGATCGCGCGGCTCGGCTTCAACTGTGTGCGGCTGGCCGCACCGGCGACGGCCGATCTGCTCGCCGAGGCCCAGCGCGCGGATGTCTGGCTGATCTCGCCCCCACCGCAACTCCCCGACATCGACGTTCGCAGCGTGGATTCGCTTCCCAGTTTCTCGTCCCGCTGGGACAGGGTGCTGTTCTGGGACATGGGCAGCGGACTGGCCGAGAACGACGTCGCGGATCTCGCCGAACGGGTGCGCCGGGTACGGACGTGCGACTCCCGCGGCAATCGGCCGACCATCGCCGCCGCCGACTCCGGGCTCCGGTCCGTCTCCCGCCATGTGGACATGCTCGTCGCCCGTCGCACGGTGTTGGGCACCAGCCTCGAACTCCTCGACTACCTCTCCTGGCTTCGCGAACGCCCGCGGCTGACGCGACCTGGGACGCCCATCCTTGCCGCCTTGGCCACGGAGATGGATCAGCGGACGTCGCAGCAGGCCGCGGCGCTGTCCGGCATCGGCAGCCAGGGGCTGGCCGTCGATCCGGAGAGTCTCTGTCTCGCCTCGTTGGCGGCGGTTTCGGCCGGCACGCGTGGCATCCTGTTTTCGTCCCAGCATCGCATCGACGGCGACGACCACGAGTCCAAGACGCGTGCGGCCGCCGCGCTTTCAATGAACCTCCAAATGAAAATCCTGGAGCCGTGGGGGGCGGCAGGCCGCTTCGCCGCCGCGGCGCAGTCGAGCGATCCGGAGGTGCAGGCCGTGGTGCTGGAGGCCGCCCGGGCGCGGATGGTCGTCGTGTGGCGCTGCGTGCAGGGGTCGCAGATCGTGGCCCGTCACTACCACGGCGACATTCCCCGTGATGCCCAGCCGCTCACGCTCCTGGTGCCCGGCGTCCCGGAGGCGCACCAGGCCTGGGAGGTCTCGCCCGGTGGCTTGAGGCCTTTGCGGCACAAGCGGGTGACCGGCGGTATCTCGCTCACGCTCGACTCCTTTCGCGCCCACACGCTCGTGCTGCTGAGCGGCGATCCGGCCGTGACCTCGCACGTGCAGGAACGCGTCCGCGGGATCATGCCGCTCGAATTGGCCTCGGCCCGGGCGTTGGCGGAGCAGGTGTTGGCCGACGACATGAACCTCATCGGCCGTCTGCCTCCGCGGGCCATGGGCCATCTGCCGGTGGCGGCGATGCTCGCCGAGGCACGGCAGGATGTGCTGCAGGCGGGGGCCGCGGCGGCCGATCCGGCGCTGGCGATCGAACGGCTGCGGCGGGCCGCCGCCATCGCTGGGCAGGTGGAGCGGCTCGCGTGGGAGCGTGGCGTGTTGGCCACCGGTTCGATGGTGGCCAGTCCGCTGTCCACGTCCGACGCGACGCTGGCCGAGCACTGGCGATTCATCGATGCGCTCTCGGCCACCACTCCCACGGCCGAACTGCTCGCCGGCGGCGGCATGGAACGAATCGAAGAACTGTCCGCCGCCGGCTGGCGGCATTTCGCCCTCGAACAGCAGTCGCTGCGGTCGGCGGTGGAAATCGACCGCTCCCAGCCCGCCATGGGCGGCGGCAGCCTCGTGATGAGAGCCGAGCCGACATCCGCTGCGGAGGCCCCCGTGGTCGTGGAGACGCCGCCGGTCTGGGTCACCACGCCGCCCGTTCGTGCGCCGGCCGGGCGGCTCCTCGAGATTCAGGCCCGCGTGTGGGTGCCGCGACCGATCAAGGGGAGCGTGGATGGGCTGCTCGTCTTCGACTCGCTCGGCGGTCCGGCCCTCGCCGAACGCGTCGGGGTGACGCCGTCGTGGAGGCGACTGGTGCTCTACCGCATCGTCCCCGCCGATGCCGCAGAGGAGCCGCTCACGGTGACATTCGCGCTCACAGGGATGGGCGAGGCCAGGATCGACGACGTCTCGATCCGCGTGCTCGAACGCGGTGCCGGCGGGATACCCGCCACCGTCGTGTCGACCGGTCCGCCGGCTTCCGTGGAATTTCCCCGCCCCAGCGATCTGCTTGCAGCACCGGAGGCGACGCCCGCTCCGCTTCCGCCTGACGGGGCGAGGCCGCCGGTCGGTGCCGGAGCGCCGCCGAAACCAGCCCCGCCCGTGGTGGATGCCACGCCTCCGGCCGAGGCGGCCTCGCCGCCATGGCCAGGCATGAATCTCGGGTGGCCCAAACTGCTTCCCTTCGGCCAGTCGCCGAGCGCACCGCCGCCCGGGCCGGGGGGCGGCACGATCGATCCGTTCAAGCGGGCCCGTGCCGCACAGCCGTAGCCGACGCGCGACTTTGCTGGGCCGCAGGCTTCGGCGCTCACGGTTGCCGCCGTAGAGGCTACATTCTGGGGCTCGGGGCGCGATGCCCCCGAGGTGCCGCCCTGCCTTTTTGTGGAAGTTCCGACATGCCTGCTGGACTGCAGTTCCGCTCCCATCTGCTCCGCAGCCTCGAGGCTGCACACCGCACGGAACGGCTGGTATCGGCGGCGGCTGTCGAGGTTGCCGGGGCCGTGATCGAGGCCACCGACCTGGCGCTGCGCGAGACCGACGCGGAGCAGGGCGGACCGGCCGCGCCGAAGGACAGTGTGCCGATCAAGGAGAAGAGTGTCGGCGATTACGTGACGGCACTCGACCTCTGCCTCGACCGCCATCTCTGCCGGGTGCTCAAGGCGATTCGCGATCTTGTTATCGTCTCCGAGGAGGGGCCGGCCCCGGCGGATCTGCATGCCCTGCCCGAGGCGTGGCTCATCGATCCATTGGACGGCACGACCGCCTCCATCTGCGGGGAATTGGGAATCTGCGGGCCGATGGTCGCCTGTCTGGAGCATGGCGACCCATGGCTCTCCGTGATGCTGTCGCTCGACGGCACCACGCTCGGCATCGCCGAACGTGGCGCCGGGGCGGCCGTACTGCGGGTGACGGACGCCGGGGGGCAGTGGCTCCCGGCCGACGGGTTTGCAGCCATCGGCATGCTCAAGGAAGGCTGCCTGCTCTTCAACCCGCAGAGTGACAGCAGTCGATCGCACGCCGCGTTCCGGCAGTTGCACGACACCGTGCGCACCGGTGCGCATACGATGGCGATCGAGAGCCGGATCCCCCACTCCATGGCCGCGTTGGCACTCGGCACCAAGCGTCGGCTGGCCGTGATCCACGACAACTCCCCCGACTTTCCGAAGCAGATGGCCTGGGACGTGCTGCCCGTCAAGCTCTGGGTCGAGGAGCGGGGCGGAGTCTACTGGGGGATCGACGGGCGCCCGTACGACATCCGGCGGCCGATGCCCATCATCGCCGCCACCCGGGCGGACCTCGCCGAGCGCCTGGTGCAACTTGCGGGCATGTGAGAACAGGTGAAAAAGGGGACATTCTGCTTTTTACAAAAAGCAGAATGTCCCCTTTTTCTTCACTGCTGTTGGGCCTCCGACTCGTCTTCATAGACGGGCGCCGTCCGGAGCACGGAGTGCACTGGCACGTCGAGAGGGGCCAACTGGTCATGCCATGCGAGAGACGGCAGGCGGTCGAGGGTGCGGGTCGCGACCCGCACCGTGATCCGTTCATCGCCGCCGCCCCGATAGGTGCCCTTGTTGGGCGGGACGTCCGAGAAATCCCGACCGACTGCGGTCTTCACGAAATGCGAGTTGACGGGGCAGCCATTCGTGGGATCGAACCCGGTCCAGCCGATGTCGGGCAGCCAGACCTCGCACCACGCATGGCTCTGCGACTCCTTGTTTTCCCGATGGATGTAGCCGCTCACGTAGCGGGCCGGCACCCCGTAGGATCGCAGGATCGCGATCATGAGATGGGTGAAGTCCTGGCAGACGCCCTTGCCCCGCGAGAGCAGGTGATCGATCGGAGAGGTCGCGTCGGTGACGTCGCGGGCGTAGGCGAAACGTCCGCGGATATACTCGGCGACCTGACAGACCCACATGCCCACCCGCATCCTCGCCGCGGGCCGCAGATCTGCCAGCAGCGGTTCCAGCAGCGGCGTCGCCTGGATCGGTCCCCGCAGCGGCAGGTAGTCGAACGTCTCGAGCGGGAGGTGCCAGTCGAGGGCGGTCGAGGCCGTCGGAAAGCTTGCCTGGCTCGCCATGGGGCCGAGGCCATGCTCGTCGGTCTCGACGACGCTGGCGACGAGGATCCGCAGCGTCGTGGGGGGCCGCAGCAGATTGAAGTGATGGACCCGGTTGCCGAAGCCGTCGAGGTAGTTGCAGATGGTCACCGGCTGGCCGATGCTGATCTGGAACGAATGGCAGCGTTGCGAGGCGTCGCTCACGGGCTCCATGCGCAGTTCACAGAGCCATTCACTCACCGGCTGCGAATACGCCATCGCCGTCTCGTGCTGGATTTCGAGGATCATCGAAGCGTCTCCGCGTCCGCGGGGCATGCCGGCGGCTACTGCAGGGCGTATTGTTGCTGAAGGAGGTTTCCGATCCGCGCGCAGCGGGTCTGGGAATGACCGAGGAACGAATGCAGCCGTTCGCCATCGAGCGCGGCGCCATCGAGATAGACGAGGTCGTTGAGCAGACGGCCGACCGTGCGCACCACCTCGTCGTCACACCGGTCGGGCAGGCGTCCGCTGATCTCGGTGAGCGACTGGAGGATCCGCGCCAGGCAGAATCGGACCGAGTGCGGAAAGTCCGGGTTCGTCAGCAGGAACTCCACGACCCGCTCCGGTTCGACACGGCTGATGTAGAGCCGCTGGTAGGCCTCGTAGGCCGCGCAGTTCTTGAGCACGGCACCCCACTGCAGGTTGCTGATCGGCAGGTCCGTGGCCTCCGTCCGTTCGAGCAGGCCGAACTTGGAGTCGAGGATGCGCAGCACCTTCTCGGCCCGCTCCAGGTAGCGGCCCAGCTGGATGAAGTGCCAGCCTTCATCGTGCACGAGCGTCGCCTCGCAGACGCCGTGGAAGAGAAGCACGCCGATTTGTGTCTCCTCACAGAAATCGTGCGGTGATTCCGCCACCCTTGCGGCCTGCGTGCCATCCGAAAGATGCCAGTAGAGCTTGTTGAGCTCCCGCCACATCGGCGGGCTGATCGAGCCGCGGATGCTGCGGGCGTTGTTGCGGGAGCGGTTGACGCACGACATCACGCTTCCCGGGTTCGTGTTGTCCAGCAGGAGCCAGCGCTGCACGGCGGCGATGGGATGTTCGCCGTCGCGGATCTGCGGCGGCTGCTGCCGCAGGAGCGAGAGCAGCGCGTTCCACTCGAGCTCCACCGGGTTGGCGAGCACCCCGTGCAGGTCGAGATCGAGCTGAAAGGTGACGTCCACCGCCCGCGCGAGATGATCGGCCCGCTCCAGGTAGCGGCTCATCCAGAAGAGCGCGTCGGCGACCCGGCTGAGCATGCGCGGCCTCATTCGTTCCTGGAACCGGTGGCGGTCCTGTCGGCAAGAATCCAGGTGTCCTTGCTGCCGCCCCCCTGGGAGCTGTTCACGACGAGGCTGCCCTTCGGCAAAGCCACGCGGGTCAGCCCGCCGGGGGTGACGGTCACCCGCTCGCCGCAGAGCACGAAGGGCCGCAGGTCGAGGTGGCGGCCCTCCAGACGCCCGTCGACGAAGGTGGGGTGCGTCGAGAGTTGGATGGTGGGCTGGGCGATGAAATCCCGCGGGTTCTGCCGGATCATGTCGCGAAACTCTTCCCGCTGCTGCTTCGTGGAAGCGGGACCGACCAGCATCCCGTAGCCCCCGGACTCGTTGACCCGCTTCACGACGAGTTTGTCCAGATTGCCAAGAACGTGATCGAGTTGCGCCGGGATCTCCGGCCGAAAGGTCTCGACGTTGTTGAGCAGAGGCTCCTGCTTGAGGTAGTAGCGGATCATGTCGGGCACGAACGGATAGATTCCCTTGTCGTCGGCGATGCCGGTGCCGATGCTGTTGGCCAGCGCCACGGTGCCGGCGCGGTAGGCGTTCACGAGTCCGGGCACACCCAACGCGCTGTCGGGGCGGAATGTGAGCGGATCGAGGAAGTCGTCGTCGATGCGGCGGTAAATGACGTCGACCCGCTGACGTCCCCGCGTGGTCCGCATGAAGACCCGATTTCCGTCGACGAGCAGGTCCCGCCCCTCGACCAGTTCGATGCCCATCCGCTGGGCGAGAAAACTGTGCTCGAAGTAGGCCGAGTTGTACATGCCCGGGCTGAGCAGCACCGCCGTCGGCTGCGACACCGACTCCGGCGCGATGTATTGCAGCACGTCGAGCAACGCCGCCGGATAGTCGTCGTTGGGCAGGACGTCGTAGTCGTTGAAGAGAGATGGAAAAACCCGTTTGATCACCTGCCTGTTCTGCAGCATGTAGCTGACGCCCGACGGCGTGCGGGCGTTGTCCTCGAGCACGAGATACTCACCATCCGCAGCCCGGATGAGATCGGTGCCGCAGATGTGGATGTAGATGCGTCGCGGAACGTCGACACCGACGAACTGGCGGCGAAAGAAGCCGCCTTGCAACACGAGCGAGGCGGGGACCACGCCGTCACGGAGAATGTGCTGCTCGTGGTAGACATCCCAGAGGAAGAGGTTCAGCGTGTTGATCCGCTGGACCAGCCCCTCCTCGATCCGCCGCCATTCGGTGGCCGGGATGATCCGCGGTACCGGGTCCATCGGCCAGACCCGTTCGATGCCCTCGTCGGCCCGGTAGACGGTGAAGCCGACGCCGTCCTGACGCATCGAAAGGTCCGTCATCGCCTTGCGACGGCGAAAGTCCTCCGGAGATGTCTGCCGGAGACGATGGAACAACGGCTCGTAGTGGGGGCGTGGCACCGGGCAGTCGGCCCGAGCCTCCCCGAACATCTCGTCGTAGGCGGCGCCCAGTTCGTAGTCCGCGAACGGCCCCGCCTGCGCGGAAAGTGGGCAGTCCGTGAACGAACCGCGGGCAGCGGCCGCGTGCTGGTGGGTCGTCATCCGCCGTTTTCCTTGACGAAAACACCGTGTTCGCTAGTCTGCAACGCCACGGGCCCCTTCACCCCTGCAACTTCTGCGCCAATTCCCGAGACCAGCCGAGGATTCCATGACGTACTGCGTCGGTATTCGCACCCATCAAGGTCTCGTGCTGGCATCGGATTCCCGGACGAACTCGGGGATCGACCAGGTGGAGGTCTGTCGCAAAATGCACAATTTCGTGATCCCCGGCGAGCGGATGTTCACCATTCTCTCGAGCGGCAGCCTGTCGCTGACGCAGTCGGTGATGACGCGGCTGGAGCAGGAGTTCCGTTCTGGCGACGGGTTGGCCAGCGCCGGCAACTTCTACGAGGCCGTTCGCTGCGTCGGGCAGCAGGTGCGCGCGGTCGGGGCGCTCGACCGCGAGTTCATGGAACGCGACAATATCGGCTTTGCGGTCAACCTGCTGGTCGGCGGGCAGATTCGCGGCGAAGCGCCCCAGCTCTACCTCGTCTACGCCCAGGGCAACCCGCTCCGCTGCACGCGGCTCTCGCCGTTCCTGCAGATCGGCGAGAGCAAGTA
>JBJTSM010000203.1:0-3134 GCA_046076685.1 Planctomycetia bacterium
CCGGCTGATGACGGCCATGTTGAAGAAGGTCTCCTGGCCGATGAGCGGGTAGTCCTCCTTGAGCAGATTCTGCGTGTACGGGTTGAAGCCGTTGCCAAGTGCGTAGGGATAGTCCTCGAGCCGCGGGTGCCCCCGGCCGTACCGGTCCCAGGGCTGCAGGCCGATCCGCCAGCGGTCCTCGATCGGCACGAAATGCGACGTCTCCTGCTCTTCGCTGGGCACCACGCTGGAACTGCCCGTGAATCCGGCGGGCGGATACATGGGATAGCGCAAGAGCGGATCGGCCACCGTCCGCTCCCCGGCGAGATCGAACGCGTTGTCGGCCGGGTCGGCGAGGATCGGCGGGCCGCGGGCGGGATCCGTCAGTTCGTCGGGGCCGAGGTCGGCCATCCCCGCCGCGAGCGTCACGCGATTCGCCAGGTCGGCGCCGGGGTCGAGGCATGGGTCCACGGCGGCGTGGGAGGCCGGCGCCGGGACTCGTCCGCTCACCAGAGGGAGTGGCATCGGCCAGACGCCGCCATGAACGGCCGCTCCGAATTCGGTGGCCACCGAAGGCAAAAAGAGCCCGATCGCGTCTTCACCGACCCAGACCCACGCCAGATCCTCGTGCGAAAAACCCACCGCCGAACCGGCCACCCACAGGCAAAACAGGATCAGCCGCAGCAGATGCTGCGTCGCGCGCGGGCGTTCGAGGCTGGTTGGCTGGCCGCCACGGTGTGACGTCCAGGGCATTGCTGGCACCGGCGGAACTCTCCCGCTGCGGGAACGGTCGCCTTTGGAAAGCCGGCCCGCAGGCCATGGCATCTCCCTGCAAGGCAGACCCTGCCGGTGGTATCGGTTGAACCGGTGGGGGCAACTTGGACGTTTCCTCCGACAAGGCAGACCGGCCACGGAAAAATCGGCTGAATGGCATCAATGGGGCGATGCACACAAACAAGAGAACTTGTGCCGATCACCGACCGGGCAGACTCCGCAGCACGGGCAAGGCCAGGGGGCGGCGTGTCCGAGGAGAATTCGGCGGCTGACGAAGCCTGACACAACGCCATATGAGCACCTGCATGACGACTCTGGATCGAAAGACGACGGGCGTCGCGCAATGGCCACGGCTGCGACCGTCCACGCGATGGCCTTCCCGCCACGGTGTCTGGCCTCTCGCCTTGGCCGTCATCGCGACCTGGAGCACTGCAGCCCGCGGCCACGATCTCACGCCGTGCATGGGGCGGCCCGCGACGGAGCGCAGACATTTCCAGGGCGATCCCTTCGAGCGTGCCGGCAATCCGCAGTGCATCTCGCCCCTGGCCAAGCCCACGGAATCACCGCACGAGGAGGGCTACTACGTGGGCGGCGGCGCCCGCATGCGGAGCCGCGGCGGCGAGGAGCGCCGTCATCACGAGGGCACGTGGGGCGTCGACTACACCGGCATCCTCGTCCCTAAGCGGACGAACCTCGGCTGGTGGCACGGCAGCCGCTACCAGGGTGGCGTCGGCTCCTACGGCACCGACGGCCCCCGGCTGGTGCATCGTCCGTAAGCCCGCGGCATCGACATCGCGCCTGCCGCAGTCGGACCGGCGCGAGGCCGCGTCACTTGCCCGGTAGCCGCCAGACCACGGAAAAATCCGCGGGCTCGTGCACCATCGCGTCCACCGCCCGCGACAGGAGCACGAGCGAGGGCCCATCCCCGGGAAACCCGTCGAGCACGCCGCCGAGCAGCCGGGCGGCCTTCGAGAAATTGCCCGCCTCGAAGGCGGCGAGCGACTCGTCGTACCGCGGGAAGAGTTCGTCACGCCGCGGCGCGTCGCCGCAGTCGAGTTCGAAGAGTTCCACGGGCTCGGCGATGTTCACCACCCGCACGGTGCACAGCCGACGGACGAGGAAGGAGGCGTCGAGCAGCCGGCGGGTCGAACCGGTGATGATGCTGCTCACCCGGAGATACTTCGTCGCCCCCTGCACCCGGCTGGCGAGGTTGACGCCGTTGCCCAGCGGGCCGTACTTGAACTTCCGGGTCGAGCCGGTGTTGCCGACCCGCGCGGGGGCTGAGTTGATCCCGATGCCGAAGCGGGTGGGGCCGCCGATCACGCCGCTCCATTGCTCGTTGATCCGGGGGATCGCCGCCACCATCCGCTGTGCCGCGCGGCATGCCAGGGCGGCATGATCGGGCTGCGCGGACGGCGCGCCCCACATCGCCATCAGTTCGTCTCCGACGTAGTCGACCAGCACGCCCGACCCCTCCACGACCGCGTCGGACAGCGGGTTGAGCACGCCGCTGATCCATTCCATCGTCTGGGCGGCCCCGATCCGCTCGCTCACGGCGCTGAATTCCCGGATGTCGCAGAACAGCACCGTGACCTCGGCATCCCGCCCGCGGAGCAGATCGGGCTCGACCTCGAGCCGGGCCGCCAACTGCGGCGAGAAAAACTGCTCGAATTGCACCTTCTGCTGGAGCGTCGCCTTCTCCTGCTCGAGCCGGGAAAGCCCGGCCGCCACGCCGCAGGCGAGCGTTTCCACGACCAACGCTTCCAACTGCGTGATTTCGGAGCGACCGGCGGCCCCCCCCTCGCGATGGCCATAGAGCGCGCCGAGCACCGCGCCGTCCCGATCGAGAATCGGGGCGGCGACGTAGGCCTCGAGGATCGCCATGCTCGACAGCACGTCGACGTTCTGGTCGACCCTGTTCCAGAAGGTGCGTCTCTCCGCGAGCACGCGGGCGAGAACGTTGGTGCTGGGCCGCGCCTGGGACCGCTCGCTGGAGGCGATCGCCGCGGGCTTCCAGTCGCCGTCGGCCCGCAGGAACACGGCCCCCATGTCGAGCCCCACCAGATCAACGATCGCCGCCGCCGCCTTGTGGAAAAAATCGGTCGAGTTGGAGGCGCTCTGCAGCACCGCGATCACCTGCCGCCACCAGCGAACGAGCCCCTGGACGTCGGCCCCCTTCGTGTCGACGATCAGTTCGGTGATTCGTTGCTGCCTGGACCTGCCGAAGGCACCGACCGAGCCTGCGGCAGGCGGCAGGTCGGGCGGCTGTTCCAGGGTTTGCAGGTGGGCGTTGGCCGCGCCGACCGGAGCCTGTTCGACCGGCGACTCCGCGGCGACCGACACGACGACCCGTCCGATCTGGAAGCTGACCGGCAACGGAT
>JBJTSM010000204.1:0-2768 GCA_046076685.1 Planctomycetia bacterium
CTCGAACCGCCAGGCCGCGTTTCGAATCGTCCGTGAGGATCGAGTCGGCGAGCACCGACAACCGCCAGGCGGCGCGACGGCAGACCTCGCGCGGAATCAACTGCTCGACCTCCGGCTGACCGGAAGGATCGCCGATGGCTCCCGGAGGAGCGAGCCCGCGCGGCCCCGCCGTGGGCAGACCGGACGCGATCCCGGACTGCCGCTCGAGCAACAGACGGTCCGCAGCGGCCGCATCACGTTCCAGCGATCCGACGGCGAGTTTGCCGATGGCGGGGATGACGGCCGCGACTTCGATCTTCGCATCCGGGCCCGCCGTGGCCGCCACGGCTGCCGCCGCCCGCACCCGAACATCGATCGAAAGGGCCTCCTCACCGAGGATGCGGGCTGCTTCGGCGATCGTCTCAGGCGAGCCGGGGCCCAGGAGAGGCAGCATCGACAGGCAACGCGAGGCCAGCCAGTCATCCTCGACGGCCGCCCCTGGAGCAGCGGACGCCGCCAGGATCGCCAGGATCGCCGGATGCGCCACGGACGCCAGACGCTGCCGCTCTTCGACGCCCCCCCTGGTCGCCTCGACATGCCTGTGCAAACCGACGCACGCCGCGATCCGGACGGCCTTGGACAGGTCGGCATTCGAGGCGGCCCGAGCCAGCACGGGGGCGGCGGCCTGAAGCGGTTTCCTGTCGGCTCCCTGCAGTTCACCGATCAAGAGCATGGCGTTGACCCGCACCACAGGCTCCGCCTCCTGCTTGTCGGCCAAGGCCTGCATGAAGGCCAGAACAGCCTTATTGGCGTCGTCCGAGGCCTTCTCGTTGACGATGTCGCCGAACAGGAATTCTCGCATCCGCCGACGCACCCGCTCGATCGTGGACCGGTTCGACTCGAGCTCCAACTGCGGCAGGGCGATCTGTTCCAGATAGCCACGGGCCGCGGCGTCGAACGCACCACCCGCCCGCATCGCCTCCTTGAAGGTACGGGTTTCCGTCGCCAACTCGACCTTGCCCCAGTCTGCGAACCGCGCGTCGTCACTTTGTTGGCCGACCGCGGCGCCACTCGCCGTCGCCAGCGTCAGGGCGCCCAGAATCGCACCGGCATGCAGGCGGATCCGAAGACGGTGACGGACGAGGCGAAGAATGGGCGGAAATCTCATGTCTTGTGCACCGTCACTACTTTTTGGGGGCGAAGGGGTTGCCGAATGGCGAGTCGACCCCTGCCGGGGGCTGGGCCGGCCGGTCGCCCGCGGGGCCTGCCGCATCATCGAACTGCATGGACGGCAGATACCGGTCGATGACCGGCTGGGATTCGGCCAAGGAAGCGGCTTCAAAGGTGCCGTCGGGTCGCAGGAAGATCATTTCCAATGGTTCAGGTGGGGGGGTCGGCTTGCCTGTCCTCGTCTCCCCGCGATCCTCGAGCCGGCCACGCATATCCAACAAGACGCGGTCGGTGACGATCGCCTCTCCGCGTGACCGCGGATCGCCCCGCTTGTTGAGCTGCGGATCGACGTTGGCAAGGCCCCCTGTTTCCATGAGCAGCGTGCGCAAACCGAACCCGCCGGCGTTCGTTCGACCGAGAATCATCGCGGCCACCGTGCCGGGCTTCAGCCGCTTGAGATCCTGTTTTTTTGTCGGCTGCACGAGCATCCGGATCCCGTCGGGCACGGCGACCGACGCGGTGGCGGCACTCACCGGCGATTCGATCGTGGGCTTTTTGGCGAGGTCGGCATCGACAAGATGGCGGCCGGGGAGGTTCAGGTTCGGGTTCCAGCACATCATCTGTACCCGATACCGGTACTTCCGTCCTGGCACGACCGACAGATCGATGAAGCGGAAGAGCCGGTATTCCGCGATCGGGAAAGCCGCGTTCTCCGCTCCGGGCATCATCCCCGGCCCGCCCGGCATCATCCCCGACCCGCCCGGCCCCGGTGGGCCGAAACCATCGGGGATCGGTGCTCCGGCGGCTTCACCAAAGACATTCGAGTTCTCCTCGGCCTCCTCCTGTTCGGCCCTGGCCCTGGCCAATCTGGCCTCGGCATCTCGCTGGAGGAACGCGTCGCACCATGGGTGGAGGGCGTTGAATCCCCAGCCGCCCTCGGCCAGTTGCGGCATCGGACTGCAAAACGGTATCGGCGCCGTTGTCGAGTCCCGCCTCTCCAGCGGGTCGCCAAGGACGAACGGGACCAGCAGTGGTTCCGGCTGGAGCCCGGCCCAGTCGGCGGAATAGCGGCGCTTTACCGCCTTCAAATCGATGGGGGTCCACTTCTCCCCGGTTCCGGGAATGACTTCCGTCCTGTCGATCCGGAAGCTGCTCCAGGCCGGCACGTCGCGGACGGGATCACGAAAACTCGACGTCGCGTAGCGTCGCTCGTATTCCGCCTGCTGTTTCGCGACGGGAATCAGGCCGGTGACGAGCACGTATGGCACGATCTTGCCCTGAGGGGCATTTTGATCGGCGCGTGGCGGGATCATGGCCGGATCCGGCGGTGCAGCGGGGCCCGGCCCAGGCTGTCGGCCGGCACGCGGCGGTCTGTCGGGCTTCGCCGCCGCCCCCACGTCCAGGTTGAGTGGACGGTCAGGTTCGGGACGATCCCCTGCCGCCTTGGGTTTCACCGCCAGCACCACGACGCCCGAAACCGCCCGCAGGTCTTCCACCGGAAGAATATCCGGGCTGCTGCGTCGCGCCAGTTCCGCGAACAGCGGCTTGTTGAGCAACGCATGCGGCGGCGGCGGCTCGACTTTGGGCGAGAGCCAACGGGCCACGGTTTTGGCCAGCCC
>JBJTSM010000205.1:0-7326 GCA_046076685.1 Planctomycetia bacterium
AACCTGTTTCCGTTCGGCGACTCGAAGACGCGGTTCACCGGCCAGATCCCAACGCAACTCGCCGCGGCCGTGAAGGGCGACCACACCCTCCAGGTGGTCGGCGGCGACACCGTCCGCTACACGTTCGCCGAGTCGTTCGGCGGAGCGAAGGGGGGCATCGCCGAGGAGCCCGCGGCCATGACCGTGGTCACCGACGCCGACCTCTTCGTGTCGAGCGGCGCGATCCTCTCGAAGGAAGACCTCGAGAATCGGGCCCTGGAGAAGCTGATCCGCGACAAGCTGCGACTCAACGAGAGCCTCGACAGGCAGATGGCCCTCGCGTCGGCCCGGAGCGACGACCAGATCAAGCCGGGCAATCGGATCAACGTCCGCGTGGTCGATCCCGACCGCGGCACGACGCCCGCGAAGGACACGCTCGAGGTGCGGGCCGCGACGGCCAGCGGCGACAGCCTGATCGTCACGCTCACCGAGACCGGGCCCTACACCGGCGTCTTCGAGGGCACCGTGCCGACCGGCACGAGCCAGGCCACGGCCTTCGCCTCCGACTCGACCGACGGCAACGACCCCAACAACGCCATCGGCCCCGAGGCCGCCACCCCCTGGGTCGGCCTCGCCGACAACAAGCGGCCGAAGACCTTCGCCGTGGATCTCAACGACAACGTGAAGCTCGGCACGATGACCGTCACCGCCAACGTTCCGGGCCGCAAGCTCAAGGATGTCTTCGTGCAGACCTCGCTCAACGGCCGCGACTTCCGCACCGTGGGCCAGTGGCGGGCCGACGGCAAGGCCACGTTCAAGCCGTGGGACGGCACGCCGCGGGTGGATATCGCCCGGTTCGTCGCCCAGCCCAAGGCGCTCACGACGCCGGCCGAATTCGAGGACTATCTCGCCCGCGGCCGGTTCGCCCCGGCGGCGCTCGTGTCGCAGCCCCTGAAGAAGCTGGCGATCGGCCCCTGGGACGGCAACCTCGGCGGCCTGGCCGGTCCGGCGAGCGTGGGAGACTGGTACGTGGGCCATTGGTATGCCGGGTTCGAGGTCGACAAGAACCAGACCCGCACGTTCACGCTCGACCCCAAGGGCAAGACCGAGAAGCAGAACATCCGCTACGTGTTCGCCATCGACGGCGTGGTCTCGCCCCAACGCGACAAGCCGCTGACGATCTCGCGGGCGCTCACCAAGGGCGTGCACCGCATCGACGTCTACGCCCATGCCTACATGCACGCGGGCATCAACTTCGAGGTGCTCATCGACGCGGCCGAGCCGCCGTTCACCGCCGCGATCCCGGAAGCCTTCTTCAGCCCCGCCGAGCATCCCGCGATCGCCGAGACGCTGGCCATCGCCCCGGCCACGGTCGAGGCCGGCGACGACAATTCGAAGCTCACGATCGGCTTCGCGAAGGACACCCGGGCCCGCGTGGTGCGGCTCGTCATCGCCGACTACGAGACCGACGCCCCGGCCATCAACGCGGTCACCCTCACCGACGCCGACGGCAAGAAGGTGCTCCCCACCGAGAAGAGCTTCCAGAACCTCGCCAAGAACGACGTGCTGGAGATCATCCCCGGCGACCGCCTCACCGTCGTGTACGACGACGCGGCGGTGATCACGCCGACCAAGCGGACGCAGGAGCGTTTTCTCACCGCCACCTACACCAACGCCGAGGTCTCGGCGGCGTTCGTCGAGTTCCGGGAGGTCGGCGGCGAGCGGCGGGCCGAATACATCCCGATGCGCCGCTTCAAGCCGGGCGACACGGTGAAGGTGTTCGTGAACGATCCCGACATGGACGTCTCCGACCAGCCCGACCGCGTGTCGCTCACCGTGAAGGCCGGCCGCGGCGAGGCCGTCTCGATCGAGGCGCTCGAGACCGAGGACCACTCCGGCATCTTCCTCGGCACTCTCTTTCCCGTGGCGGGTAAGCCCTCGCGGCCCAGTGAGATCGCCGTCGCAGCGGGCGACGACCTGAAGCTCGCCTACCTTGACCGCGACAACACCGACCCGGGCATCCCCTGGGAACGGACGAGCACCGTGGAACAGACCGGCTCCGACGGGCCGGAACTGCGGGTCTACGACGTCGCCAGCCGGCCGCTCGATGAGAAGGAGCGGGCCGCCGTCGTGGCCAAGCAGGCCGGTGGCCGCAAGCTCGAGGAGCGGATTCCGATCACGCGGGAGATCATCGCCGTGAGGCCCGAAGCGGTCGCCAAGACAGGCGAGCGGGCGAAGGTGCTCATCGACGGGCCGCTGCTGGTCGAACTGCTCGCCCCGCAGCTCGCGCAGAGCCCCAAGAGCGTGGCGGAACTCTTCGTGCAGACCGAGTCGGGCCGCGAGAAGCTCGGCCGCCCGGTGGGCGACGGGGAATATCCGCTCGACGTGCCGGGCACGATCCGGCTCCGCCGCCATCCCGGCGATCCCGGCCAACTCCCGATCGCGCCGGGCGTGAGCCAGGTGCTCGTGCGGGGCAACCGCTACGCGACCGACGCGCTCGGCGAGGGCCGGTTCACGTTCCTGGTCGAGAAGGAACTCGGCCCCGTGCCCGACGCCTCCCAGGCGGACGTCGAATACGACATCTACCATGAGAAGCCGCCGGTGCTGCAGATCCGCGGCAACGACACGATCTACGTCGGCTGCCGCACGACCGACGCCTCCGGCGCCGAGCAGTGGACGATCCAGCCGGTGGAACTCACATCGGATCTCGCCCTCGACGTGATGGACCGCCGCTACCAGGAGGAGCTTGCGGGCACGCACGTGGGGGACAGCCTGAATCTCCGGCTCATCCAGCCGGTGCTCGACACCTCCGACGAGAAGGATGCCGTCAGCGTGAAGCTCACGGCCTCGGGCGGCGGCGAACTGGAACTGCCGCTCACCGAGACCTTCGGCCACTCGGGCGTCTTCAAGGGGGCCGTGAAGCTCGCCTACCGCGACGCCGGCGACAAGCAAGCCACCGACACCACGGCAGCCGCCGACGGCCGCACGCTGCCGGTGGCCTACGGCGAGACCGTCACGATCCGCTACACGCCCGCCGCGGGCGAGCCGGTCGAGCGGACCGTCGCGATCTTCAAGGGGGGCGACGCCGCACTCGTGCCCTTCACGAAGCAGTTCAAGGAGCCCGAGATCGCCGTGCAGACGCAGTTCACCGTGGCCGAGGCCTGGTTCGAACTGGCCAAGCGGCACCGGGAACTCGGCCAGGAGAGCCTCGCCCGCCGCGAGATCGCCCAGGGCAAGAAGCTGCTCGAGGAGGCGATCCGCGACTACCCCAACACCGAGTCGCGGGCCCAGGCCGACTACCTGCTGGCGAACCTCTCGTTCGAGTTCTCGAAGGACTCGGCCAACGAGGAGATCGCACGGCAGCACGCGATCGACGCCGTGACGCGGTTCAGCGACATCGTGTCGAGCTACCCCGACAGCGAATATGCGCCGAAGAGCCAGTACAAGAAGGCGCTCGTGCTCGAGAAGCTCGGCCAGATCGACCAGGCCTGCGAGGAGTACGTGAAGCTCTCCTACCGCTACCCAGACAACGAGCTGGTGGCGGAGACGATCGCCAGGCTCGGCCAATACTTCCTCGCCAAGGGGAAGGAGTTCGACGAGGCCGCGTCGGGCCAGACCGACGCCGTCGAGAAGGAGAAGGTGGCGATCAAGGGCCGCGAGATGTTCACCACCGCCGCACAGGTCTTCGGCCGGCTCGGCGAGCGGTTCCCGCAGCATGCGCTGGCGAGCAAGACGAAGATGCTCTCGGCCCAGTGCTACCTGCGCGCGAAGGATTTCGAGCGGTCGCTCGACGTCTTCCAGGCCATCTACAAGGACACGAAGACCGACAAGGATCTCGCGGCCGAGGCGATGTATTGGGCCGGCGACGTCTGCCTGCAGAAGGGCGACATGAAGAACGCCTACCGGGCCTTCAAGAAGCTCACCTGGGACTACCCCGAGGGCAAGTGGGCCAAGTTCGCCCGCGGCCGGCTCACCGAGGAGGCGATGGTGCAGGCGGAGGCGGCGATGGAGAAGGAAGGCAAATGACCTTCGAGTCGCCCGACACCCTCCCCGCCGCCGTGCTCGACACGCTCCGGGCCCGCGCACCGGCCGCCGCCGATCTGCCCGTCCGCTGGGCCGCCCGGTCGGGCACCCGCGTCGACACCGGCGGCTGGTTCGGCCGCGCGCCGCTCTACGCGGCGGTGCTCGGCGACCGGTTCGTGCTCGTGGCCACCGGACCGCGGCCGCTCGTGCGGGTCGTGCCGGCCACGGCGCTCGGCCGCGCGGTCTACAACCACGTGACGGGGGAACTGGCCTTTCCGCCGGTCACCTCCGGCCCCCCCTTCCCATCCCTCAGGCTCGACCCCCTGAGTGCCCGCTCACTGCTCGAATCACCCCATGCCCCGGCCCCGGAAAGGGCCCGACAAGGAGATCCCGTCCATGCTTGAAACCATCATCAAGGGCGGCTCGATGATGCTGCCCCTCATGCTCCAAAGCGTGCTGGCGCTGGCCGTCGCGCTCGACCGCTGGATCGCCTTCTCGAAGAACGACAACGTCGACACCCGGTCGCTGCGGTCGAAGGTGCTCGAACTGCTCGCCGCCGGCAAGGTGAACGAGGCGGCGGTCCTCTGCTCGAACACCCCCGGCCCCGTCTCCGCGGTGATGCTCGCCGGCCTGCAGGCCTACGCGAAATTCCGCGGCGTCACGGCCGGCCGGCCGGAGACCTGCCGTGCGCTGGTCGAGGACGCGATGGAAAACTACTCCCAGGTGGCGACCGGCGCGATCAACAAGCGGCTCGGCGTGCTGTCGTTCGTGGCCGGCTCCGCGCCGCTGCTCGGCATGCTCGGCACCGTGACGGGCATGATCAGCGCCTTCGCGGGCATGGCCGTCGGCGGCGTGTCGAACGAGACGGTCTCGGCCGGCATCTCCGAGGCCCTGATCACCACGGCGGCGGGCCTGATCATCTCGCTGATCGCCGTCGTCCCCTACCACTACTTCACGGCCCGGGCCGGCGCGATCGAGTCGGAGATGGTCGAGTCGGCCTCGGAGCTGCTCGACTACATCACGATCCGGCAGGGCACCCCCGCCCAGCCGCGGCCCGCGGCGGCGCAGGCCCCCGCCGCCCGGCCGGCCGTGCAGCCCGCACCCGGCACCTGAACCAGGACCAGCCCACGCAGGACCCGCCCCGGGAGACGTGCCATGGCCCTGGCCAAGCGCAAGGAGAAGAAGGATCTCGAAATCCCCACCGATTCGGTGTCGGACATCGCGTTTCTGCTGATCATCTTCTTCATCCTCACCACCACGCTCAGCAAGCTGTCGGGCTTCACGGCGGAATTGCCCTCCGCCAACGCCTCCGACAAGCAGGCGGTGAAGACCGACGCGAAGACGCCGACCGTGCAGCTCGGCAACGGCAAGATCCTCTTCAACGAACAGGAGGTGTCGTTCGCCACGCTCAAGGACCGGCTGCTCGACCTGCAGCTCGCGGGCAAGCAGGGCGAGGACAAGGTCGTGCTGCTCGAGGCCGCCGGCAAGGTCGACTATCAGAGCTACTACGAGATCCTGGCGGCGATCAGCTCCGCCGGCGGCGTGGTCGCGATCGTGGAGGAGGACTGACCGCGCGGTCGGGCTGCCATGAAACTCCACAAGACGCGGCGGGTGCCGCCCCTCGTGCCGCTGGCCAGCATGGGCGACATCGCGTTTTTGCTCACGATCTTCTTCATCCTGACGAGCAACTTCGCCAAGGACGACACCCGCAACATCGCCCCGCCCTCGGCGGCGGAACTGGCGCAACTCGAAAACCAGAACGTGTCGGTCTCGATCGACGGCGACGGCGGCATGTTCTTCAACGGCCGGCCGGTCGGCTCGGCCGACGTGATCGAGGCCGGCGTCGCCGGCTTCCTCACCGGCAAGAAAGACCCCAAGGACCGGATCGTCGTGTTCCGCTGCGACAAGGGGGTCGACAAGCAGGTGTTCGAGCCGGTGCTCGCGGCGATCTCGAAGGCGGGGGGCGTGATCGCCGCCGTCGGCGAGGCAAAGACCCCCACTCCCTGACCCAAACCCAGAAGCCCGTCGCGGAAGCGACGGGATGACGCGAACCATTCCCTCCTGACCCCATTCATCACGACTCCGTTCACCCCGCACATACTCCTCCGTTTTCCTCACCCGACAGGCAGCAAGGACCAGACCCCATGAGTGCCCAGGCTGAATCCACCCCGGCCGAGACCAGGATCGACCGGCTCTCCCCCGATTCGCTCGTCGCCACCTTCTCACAGAGCCATCTGCTCAAGTGGTTCGTGCTCGCGTTTTTGATCCACGCGATCGTGATCGGCGGATTTTCGATCGGCAACATCCGCGACCTGCTCGACCCCGAGGGGGCCAAGGCCCGCAAGGAGGCCGCGATTGCCGCCGCCAAGGCCACCTCGCAGCCCGCCGCCGCCGCGGCCACGCCTGCACCGGCGGCCCCCGCCGGCGAAACGACGGCCGCCGCCACGGCCAAGCCCGCCGCGGAGCCGTCGCCGGTCGAGAAGGCCACGACCGAGGCCGCCAAGCCGAGCGAGATCCCGAAGGCCCCCGACGACCTCGGCCTGAGCATCGAAGACACGAACCCGAAGTGACGCCCCGGCCATCGCCACCGTGACATCCACCTCCCGACTCCTGGCCCGCGCGGCGCTCGCCGTGCCCCTCTTCGTGCTGGCCGCGATCGGGGGGCTCGTCGCCTGGCGGCTCGCGCCATCGCTCGCCTCGATCCTGGCGCGGCAGCCGAACTTCGTCGGCCCGTTCGAGACCGATGGCGTGGGGTGGCTCTTCACGGCCGTGGCGGCCGTCATCGCCGGCGCCGCCGCGGTGGCGGCGATCGGCGGGCTGGCCGCGTTCCTGCCGGGGCGGCTCTCCCTGCGGCTGGTGCGGCTTGGGTTCGTCGCCTCCTACCTGGCGATGGCGGCCTACCTCGTGCTCGTCACCCGCACGGTCGGCGTGATCGGGCAGCACAAGCTCACGATCGACGAACTGCCCCAGGATGCGGTCACGCTCTTCAAGCTCTGGTGGAGCTTCGCGGCGGCCGTCTTCCTGCCGCTCGCCATGGCGGTCATCGGCCACGTGCTCACCTGGCGGGGCTCGACGCTCGCCCTCTACGGCGGTCGCACCGCCGACGACGCGTCCGCGGCCGGCGACCGGATCATCGAAAACGTCCGCACCGGTGGCGGCGATCCGCTCTTCCGCAAGAGCTGGCTTTCGAGCCTCTCGGGCCACCTGCTCCTGATCGTGGTTCTGCCCTGGCTCGTCCGCTCGATCGGCTGCTCGGAGCGTTACAGCGTGCCCCACGGGTCGGGCGAGGAGGCGGTGGCGGCGGTGGTGCAGGTGGCCAAGCCG
>JBJTSM010000206.1:0-5056 GCA_046076685.1 Planctomycetia bacterium
GGATGCGCTGGCGCTCGTCGCGCGGGCCCGGCGGTTCGTGGAGGAGGTCGCGGCGGCCCGGGGCCAGTTCGACAACAACGCCAAGAATCGTCTCGTCGCCGAGGTCGCCGACATGGAGCGGTGGCTCGAGAGACATCCTGCGGCCGATCCGCGCGAGACGCTCGACTGGCTCGCGGGCCTCACCGATTCGCTCGTCGTCATGGGCAGTGCCCCGCGGCCCGGCTGCCTCCATGTGGCTCCGCTCGCCTCGGGGGGACATTCCGGTCGGCTCCACACGTTCATCGTCGGTCTCGACGAGAACCGGTTTCCGGGGCCCGGCGTGGCCGATCCGGTGCTGCCCGATGCCGACCGCAACGCCCTGTCGGCCGACCTCGACGTCGCCGGCGCGGCCACCGCCAGGGCGCGGGCCGAGTATTGGCGGCTGCTCGGGCGGCTGCGGGGCGAAGTGCATCTCTCCTACAGCTGTCGCGACCTCGTGCAGCAGTCGGAGGTGTTTCCCTGCCCGCTGCTCCTGGAGACCTACCGTCGCCAGCGCGGCTCCCCGGAGGCGACGCTCGGCGCATTCCTCGCGGTGCTCGCCGAGCGCACCGAGTCGTTCGTGCCGCACGATCCCGCGCTGGCGCTCAACGAGTCGGAGTGGTGGCTGGCGGCGCTCGGCGAGGATCCGTCGCTGCCGGCGGTGGTGCAGGCGGCCCGCGGCCACGGGGCGGCGCTCGCGCGGGGGTTCGCGGCCGAGGAGGCGCGGCGGTCGACGGCGTTCACGCCGTGGGACGGACTCGTCCCCGCAGCCGGCCCCGCGCTCGACCCCACGAACCCGACCGGCCGCGCGGCCTCCGCGCACAGCCTCGAGGCGCTCGGCGCCTGCCCCCGGCGGTTTTTCTTCCGGTATGGCCTCGACGTCAAGCCGCTCGATTCGTTCGAGCCCGAGGAAGACCGTTGGCTCGACGACATGGAGCACGGCAGCGTGCTGCACGCGGTGCTCGAGCGGTTCATGTCCCGCTTCCTCCACACGGGCTCAGGCGATCCCGCCGCTGGCCCGCAGCCCGTCTTCGCCGACCACGAGCCGGTGATCCTCACGCTGCTCGACGACGCGCTCGCGGCGAAGCGGGCCGAAAAACCGACCACGGACGAGGCGGCCGTCGCCGCCGGGCGGCGCGAGCTGGCCGACGCCCTGCGGACCTTCCTGCGGGCCGAAGAGGCGTATTGCCGGCAGACGGGCGCGCGTCCCGTCGCGCTCGAGGCGGCGATCGGGTTTGGCATCGAAAGCAGCCGCACGCCGTTTGACCGCGCGGAGGCGGTGCCGCTGCCGCTGGCCGACGGCCGCTCCATCCGCATGCGGGGCTATGTCGATCGGATCGACGTCGAAGGCGGCCGGGCCGAGGAGCCGGGCTACGCCATCATCGACTACAAGAAAGGGCGGTCGGCCCGCTTCAAGAAGACCGGCCGGGATCCGCTGGCGGTGTTCGACAAGGGCCGGCGGCTCCAGCACGGGCTCTACGTGATGATGGTGCGGCACGTGGCCCGCGAGGCGGCGGACGCGGGCGGGCACGTGACCCGCTTCGCCTACCTCTTTCCAGGCGCCGATACCCGTGGCGAACGGGTCGAATGGACGGCCGAGGAACTGGCGGGCGTCGACACGCTCGTCGAGCGACTCTGCCGGATCGTCCGCGCCGGCGCGTTTCTGCCCTCGACCGATCCGGGCGACTGTCGCTTCTGCGACTTCCTCGACGTCTGCGGCGAGGCGGCCACCACGTCCGCCGCGGCGCGGCGCAAGCTGCGGGCCGACGCGGGGCCACATGGCGACGACGCGGGGACGCTCGCCGACCTGTTCGCCGGCGTCCGCGAGACGAGCGACCGTGCCGCCGGGGCGGCGGCGGGGCGGCCGGCGCCGCGGGATTTCGCCCCGCTCGAGGAGCCCGCCCCGGGCGCGCTTGGCGATGCGACCGCCCGCGAGGCGATCCGCACGGCGCTCGATCGCAGCATGCTCGTCGAGGCGTCGGCGGGCACGGGCAAGACCACCTGCATGGTCGAGCGGATGACGGCGCTCGTGCGGACGGGCGCGGCCACGGTCGGTCAGATCGCGGCGATCACGTTCACCAAGAAGGCCGCCGCCGAACTGGCCCGTCGGTTTCGCGAGCGGCTGGAGCGCGATGCGTCGTCTCCGGACTTCGGCGCGGAGGAGCGGCAGAGGCTGCAGACGGCCCTCGCCGAGATCGACACGGCGGTGATCGGCACGGTCCATTCGTTCTGCGGCAGGCTGCTCAAGGAGCGGCCCATCGAGGCGGGGCTCGACCCGGCGGTGGAGACGCTCGACGCCGCGGCCGAGCAGGTGTTGCGGGGCCGCGCGTGGCGCGAGTTCGGCGACCTGATCGCGCTCGACCGTGGCCTCACGGCCGCGCGGCAGACGCTCGAGGCGACGGGCGTCGATCTGCGCGATCTGCGGCCGGCCTTCGAGACGTTCGTAGCTCAGGGCGACGTCCGCCACTGGCCGCGGGCCACGGTCGAGGCCCCCGACATCCGGCCGCTCATGGACCGCATCGACGCCGCGATCACGGCGCAACTCGACGGCGTGATCGTGCCCTGGAACCAGCGGTCCGCCAGCGACGACCTGATGAACACGCTCGAGGCGGTGCAGCGGGCGTATCGCACGCGGCCCGACGATGCCCCGGCCTCCCTCTTCCGGGCCGCCGAAATGTTCGACGGCGCATGCCCGAAGATCGCCCAGAGCCTCTGGCTGCCCGGCCCCCGCACCGCGCCGCATCAGGAACGGCAGCGGGATCGGAAGCAGCAGCTCGAAGCATGGTGGGACGCCATCGTGGCCGACGTCGCCGGCCCGCTGCGGCAGTGGCATGCCTACCGCTATCAGTTCGCGCTGCCGCTCTTGGAGGCGGCGCGGGCTCACTACGAGCGGGTGCGGCTCGCCGGGGGCGTGCTCTCGTTCCACGACCTGCTCGACCGGACGGCGCGGCTCCTGCGCGAGCGGCCCGACGTGCGCACGTCGTTTGCGAAGCGGCATCCGGTCCTCTTGGTCGACGAGTTTCAAGATACCGACCCGCTCCAGGCGGAGATCCTGCTCTTGCTCGCGGCCGACGATCCGGCCGCGACCGACTGGCGGTCGACCGGGATCAGGCCCGGCAGCCTGTTCGTGGTGGGAGATCCCAAGCAGTCGATCTATCGCTTCCGGCGGGCCGACATCGACACGTTCGAATTCGTGAAGGAGCGGATCGCCCGCTCCGGCGGGCTGCTGGTGCACCTCAACACCAACTTCCGCAGCAACGGCGAACTGGTGGGATGGGTCAACGAGCGGTTCGCCGATCGGTTCGCCGCGCATCGTCCGGAAGGGAGCGAGGCGTATGGGCCGGGCTTCACCGGGAGCCAGCCCGGCCGGGGAACCGCCGCCCCGGGCGTGCTCGTCGGTCTGCGGCAGCTGCGGGTGCGTTCCAAAAACGTGCGGGTCGAGGCCGAGGCGGTGGCCACGTTCATCCGCCGGGCGATCGACCGCGGGCTCACCGTGCCCCGGGCGTCGGCGGACGAGGATCCCGCCTGCCGGCCCGAGGACTTCATGATCGTCACCTGGAACACGGGACAGCTCTCCACCTACGCCCGCGCCTTGAGCGCGGTCGGCCTGCCCTGTGACGTGACCGGTCGCAAGGGCACCGACAGCCGGGCCGATCTGGCCCTGCTCCATCTCTGCCTGCGGGTGGTCGCCGACAGCGACGACACGGTGGCGGCGCTGGCGGTGCTGCGGGGGCCCGTCTTCGGCTTCAGCGACGCCGAACTCCACGCCCTCCACCGCGCCGGGGGCCGCATCGACGGCCGGCTGTTCGTGCCCGATCAATTCGACGACGAGGTCCTCGCCGCACGGCTGCGGGCGGCGGCCGAGACCTTCCACCGCTGGCGGCGGATCGCGGGCGTGCTGCCGCTGGCGGCGGCGCTTGAACGGATCGCCGCCGACGCCGGGCTCTTCCTCGTGGCGGCGGCGGCGGATGGCCGTGCGGGCCGGCAGGGCCGGGCGGCCGCCGGCACGATCGCCACGCTCATCGAGCGGGTGCGGGCGGAGCGGTCGCTCCTGACCTCGGTGCAGGACGTGATCGATCGGATCGACGACCTCGTCGCCGACAGGTTTCCGCGGCAGGATTTCGACACCGCGTCGATCGATGCGGCGGCCGGCGGCGCGGTGCGGGTGATGAACCTCCACAAGTGCAAGGGCCTCGAGGCGCCGGTGGTGTTTCTCTGCGACGAAGACGGGCCGGATCGCGACCGCGGTCCCTCGTGGCACGTCTCGCGCACGGAGGCGGGGGCCACGGGCTACCTGAAAATCTCCCGCGCCGGTTTCTTCGGCAGGGACGGAGCGACGCTGGCCGCGCCGGCGGAGTGGCAGCAGGTCGAGGAGATCGAACGTCGCTACCTGGACGCCGAGTATCTCCGGCTCAATTACGTCGCCGGCACGCGGCCGGGCGCCTGCCTCGTGGTCTCCGTCTTTGAAAACAGCGACGGCGAGATCAAGGGCGGTTGGCGGGAGCTTGCCCCCGACATCGCGAACGTCGCCGACCTGCCCGACCTCGAGCCGGACGCCGCCGCCGAAGCGGCCCGCGCGGCCGCCGCCGCCCGGCCTCCGGCCGACGAGGCGGCGGTCGCCGCGGCCCGCATGCAGGCCGCAGCTCGCGTGCAGGCCGTCCGCACCCCAACCTTCGCCACGGTCACGCCCCGCGACTTCCTCACCGAGCCGGCCGAGCGGATTCGCCACACCGGCCGCGGCCTGGGGCAGGACTGGGGCACGGTGATCCACCGGCTGCTCGAACTGGCCGTGTTGCACCTGGAGCCGCCGGCGGAGGAGCGAGCGACGTTCGACCTGCGGAGTGCCGCCGAGAGCGCCATCGAGGAAAGCGACCTGGCCGAGAGCGGCATCGCGCGGCAGGCGCTCGTGGACAGGGCCGTCGCGCTCGTCGAGGAGATCCGGGCGAGTGCGGCCTGGCGGCGCATCAGCGCGAGCCGCGAACGGCATGTCGAGGTGCCGTTCACGATCGCCGTCAGTCCCGCGGAGATCCCGGACGGC
>JBJTSM010000207.1:0-2342 GCA_046076685.1 Planctomycetia bacterium
AGCACGGCGTCGAGGCTCTCCGGCAGCGGTGATTCGCCGGCGAGCATCTCCTCGGTGACGAGCACCGTGGGCAGGCCGACATGCGCGAGGACGTAGAGCATCTTGAACATGCCGTCGGTGTAGGACTGCGCATAAGGGGTCATGGCGATCTGCCGCTTCGAGTAGAGCAGGCCGATCCGCGGGCTCGGGCTCGCCTCTGCGAGCACGCCGCCAAACTGCTTCATGAGCCGCCCGCTCAACGCCGCCTCCTGGCTCTGCGGGCTGTTGGCCTCGAGCATCTTGCGGCCGCGGCCATAGGAGAGCGACGAGCCCATCTCGAAAGAGAAGCCCGTGCCCTGCGCGCCCAGGCCGGCCAGCATCAGCGAGTTGCGGAAATGGACGCCGGGCATGCCGTGCATGTTGAACACGGTGTCGATCCAGAGCGGCTGTCCCGGCCGGCGGTTGCCGTTCAGGAGCGTGGCGGCGAGCACGGTTTCGTAGACGTGTTCGGGCGCGCCACCCTGGTCGTCCCAGACGGCGACGAACCGGAAATCGAGCGGCTCGTAGGCGTCGGGATGGTAGTTGCCGTTGCGCGGCGTGCTGTGGTTGATGGTATTGGCGGTGGAGTGCACGAGCGTGGGGTCGAGCCCGCGCAAGGCAGTCAGATACCCGTTGTAGCGACGGGCGTTGAGCGACATGAGCTGGTCGAACCAGGCGGTGCCGCGTTCCTTGAGCTGCGCAAGGGCGGCGGCGTCCAAGGCCGGGCTGCGGGCGGCGATCTCCCCGGCCCAGCGGCGCATGGGCTGGTCGATGTAGCCCATCCCTTCCGGCGATGCGACGGCCACAGCCAGCTTCAACGCGTCGGCGGCGGTGAACGGCTCGAGGCCGGTCTCCTGTTTGAAGCCGTCGGCAAGCGCCCGCTGCTGCACGTCGAGGTATTGCTGGTACTGCGGCCCCATCGTCCACCAGGGGTATCTGCCATACCAGCCAGACTGCACGTTGAACGCGTAATTCTCGATGCCAAACCCGTAATGGTCGTAGTCGAAGATCGAGCCGGCGAAGGCCGGATAGCGCATGCGGTAGGTGTTGCCGAGCACCAGCCGGCGGCTGTATTCGCCATCGGTGGTGGGGCTCGAAAACGGTGGCGTGAAACTGAGCGCCCGGCTCGCGTCATGCGACCAGAGCAGCATCCCGCCATCGGCGTGTTCATCGAAGCGGCGGTTTTCCTCGGCGGCAGCCGGTCCTTTCTCGCCGGTGAAGTGATCGTTCATGAAATAGACCGCCGCCGTCTGGCCGACCTGCCGGGCCTGCGGAGCGACGCCGAGTTCGTCGAGCACCATGCCGGGGGAAGCGACGGTGGTTTCCCGCACGGTGAACGTCAGGGCGGCTTTCGTGTCGCCGATCTGCGCGGTCGCGGTGTAGCTGCCGTCGCCAAGCCGCTCGGTGGGCAGGAGCAGATGCAGCCGGGCCACGCCCTCGACCGGCGTGACCTTCCCGCGATAGACGGGCGCTCCTGTCTGGCCGACCGGCGCGAGTGAAACGACAGCCTCGGCCGGCGCGGCCAGCGGCGCGGTGAGGCTCACGCCCACCTGTTCGCCCCGCCAGAAGACCTGCCGCCCCGATGCGGTCACAAGCGAGGCCGCAGCCGGCGGCTGGGAATCGGCCGCGGGAGCCTCCAGGCTAGCGGCCAGAAACAGCAAACCAGCGAGAATCCCGGTCGACAAGAAATGCGATACAGGCATGCGGGGCGGTCCTTCAGCAAGATGGAGGGCACGTTTGGCTATCAGGAGTTAGCCGCCACCAGCCATTTCCCACGCAAAAACCGGGACGGGAGCGGATTTCGTGCTCGAAAAGGGGACGCAGCTCTTTTTCGGCCCGGAAGCGGGGGGCTCGAAAAGGGGACGAGGCCGAAAAAGAGCTGCGTCCCCTTTTCGCACGCAAGCAAGCAGCGGGGTTCACCCCTGGTCCAGCAGCCACTGCCAGATCGGCTCGCGCCGGATGATCGCCGATCGACCCTGCCATGTCTCGCGACCTTCGCCGCGTTCATCCGCGCTCAAAAGCAGCAGGTTGTCGCACCGCAGTTCGTGGCCGGCCTTGATGAGCCCACGGACTTCCCGCGCACGGACCTTCGGGTCGCCGAGGTCGGCAGCGACCTGTATGAGCGATGCCACCTTCTGTCCCTCGTGGATCACGAAATCCACTTCCGCGCGGTGCGGATCCTTCCAGTAATAGAGCCGGCATTCGCCGCGCAGCTGCCGCCGCAGGCAGGCGATCGCCACGAGCGATTCAAGCAGCCTGCCGTGATTCGGGCTCGCCTGAAATCCGGCCGCCCGAACGAACCCGTTGTCGATCGCATAGGCCTT
>JBJTSM010000208.1:0-4902 GCA_046076685.1 Planctomycetia bacterium
CGCATGCCCGTGCTCTGGAAGGCCGACGGGGCGGGGGCGTCGCTGCGACTGCGGGTGCGGGTGCCGGAGGCCCCGGGAGTGACGGCCCGACGCATGGCGATCTACGACCTGCTCGGCCCGGGTGGCGGCGTGGTGAACGTCGCCATCGACGGCGGCGAGCCGAGACGGGTGCCGCGGATCGACCCTTACTGCACGTATTGGCGGCTGGCCACGCTGCCGGTCGGCGACCTGTCTCCCGGCGAGCACGAGATCGAAATCACGCTCACCGACGAGCGACTCGACAAGCAGTCGATCCTGTTCGAGCACAACCGCGGCGACCTCGCGGCGAATCCCTCGAAATATGCCCCGCACGTCTGGTACGCATCGGCCGCCCTCGTCTTCGGCGATGCCGTGGCCGGTTCCGGCGACACCAAGGCCGCCCCGGCCGCCGAATGACAAACCGGCGGGGTTCGGGGGTACGGGAGAGTGTCTCCCCGTCAGTCGATCAGGCCGATCGCCTCGGCGACCGTCTTCTCGCCGAGGGCCGGCAGGTCTCCTGGCTTGCCATCCACCTTCGTCTTCGGCCAGCTGGCGGGATCGGCGTAGAGGCCGTCATCCCCGTATTCCCGCTGCAGCCTCCCGATCTCGGCCTTGAGCCCGGTAAACAGCCTGGCCACCGGAGCCGACGCCGCCTCGCTCTGGGCGAAGAGCAGGTTGTGCTGCTCGTGCGGGTCGGCCACGAGATCGAACAGTTCCCAGGCGTCCTTTTTCCAATAGTGGATCAGCTTGTGGGTGGCCGTGCGGACGCCGTAGTGGGCCCGCGTGTCGTGCGCACCGGGATCGTCGTAATAGCGGTAGTAGACGCTCTGCCGCCAGTCGGTCGGGGCCTCCCCCCGCAGCAGCGGCACGAGGCTCTTCCCCTGCATCGATTCGGGGATCGGCAGGCCGGCCAGGTCGAGAAACGTGGGTGCGAGGTCGATGTTGGCCACGAGCGGCTCGGGCGTGATCCCCGCGCGGATTCCCGGCCCACGGGCGATCAGCGGCACCCGCAGGCCCGGCTCATACATGAACCGCTTGTCATAGAGCCCCAGGTCGCCGAGATACCAGCCATTGTCGGTGGTGTAGATCACCACCGTGTCGTCGGCCAGCCCCGACTCGTCGAGGAAATCGAGCACCTTGCCCACGCTGTCGTCCACACCCTGCACGCAGGCGAGATAGTCCCGCATGAACCGCTGGTATTTCCAGCGGACGAGTTCCTCGCCGGTGAGCGTGCGGCCGTCGACCTCCAGGCTCATCGGCTTCTCGTTGAGCCACCGGCGGAGTTCCTTGCCGGCGAGCCCTGCCGGCGGCTCGAGCTTGAGGTCGGCCCGGGTGAGATCGCGGGCGATCGTCTGGCGGTTTTCGGGCAGGGCGGCGGGACGCGTGGCGTAGTCGTCGCGGAAGGTCTCGGGCTCGGCAAACTCGGCATCCGCGAACTTCGCCTTGTTGCGCGGGTCGGGCGTCCACTCCCGATGCGGCGCCTTGTGATGGAGCATGAGGAAAAACGGCTTGTCGGCCGGTCGCGTCCTCAGGAATTCGATCCCCAGATCGCCCGTGATCTCCGTGGCATGGCCTTGAATCGTGAGCGTACCGCGGGGGGAGAGAAAGGTCGGATTCCAGTAGCTGCCCTGGCCGGGCAGCACGAGCCAGCGGTCGAAGCCGGTGGGATCGGTGCCCAGGTGCCACTTGCCGATGATGCCGGTGTGGTAGCCGCCCGCCTGCAGCCGCTTGGCGACGTGGTCGCGGGTGCCGTCGAAGGCGTTGAACACGGGCACGCCGTTCTTGTGCGAATACTGGCCGGTGAGCAGGGTCGCCCGGCTCGGCGAGCAGATCGAGTTGGTGACGAAGGAGTTGGTGAACCTCGCTCCGGCCGCGGCGAGCCGGTCGAGGTGGGGCGTGGTGTTCACCTTCGAACCGTAGCAGGAGACCGCATGCTGGGCGTGGTCGTCGGTGAAGATGAAGAGGATGTTCGGCCGTTTCGGCGTCGCGACGCCTTCGGCCCGGGCTACCAGCGCCACGAGCGCAAGAACGATGACAGAGAGACTTCTCACGGTGCGTTGCTCCTTCCCGAAGATTGAAACGCGGGCTGGCCCCGGTCTCCACACTCTTTTCGCTCAGGCTCCACCGTCCGGTCAAGCCACAGGTATCATCGGGGCTGGAATGGGCAGCCAACTCGACAACCAAGGCCAGGAACGACATGGACGAAACCACGACGCGGCCTGACGGCCCACATCTCGACGCCCGGTCGCTCGGCGACCTCTCGGCCGCCCAGTGGAAGTCGGGGATCGCCGCCTGGCTCGGCTGGCTCTTCGACGGCCTCGACATGCACCTCTACACGCTCGTGGCGGTGCCGTTCGTGGCCGAACTGCTCCGCACGCCGACCAACGCTGCCAGCGTGGGGCTCACGAGTTCCGTCATCCAGGCCGCGTTTCTCGTCGGGTGGGCCTTCGGCGGCGCGTTCTTCGGCGTGATCGGCGACCGCATCGGCCGCAGCCGCACGCTCGTGCTCACGATCCTCACCTATGCCGCCTTCACCGGGCTTTCCGCCTTCGCGACCGAATGGTGGCACCTGCTCATCTTCCGTTTTCTGGCGGCGCTCGGCATCGGCGGTGAATGGGCCGTGGGGGCGGCGCTTCTCTCCGAGACATGGCCCCGCCGCTGGCGGCCGTGGCTGGCCGCCGTACTACAGTCGGCCGTGCACGTGGGGATCGTCGTGGCGTCGATCGCCACCTTCCTGCTTGCCAGCCAGCCGCCGCGGATGGTGTTTCTCGTCGGCATCCTGCCGGCCTTCATCACGCTCTGGATCCGGCGGGCGGTGCCCGAGACCGAGGCCTGGCACGCCGCCCGCGCGGCCGGCCCCGCGGCCACCCCGCGGATCGCCGACCTGTTTCGTCCTCCGGTGCTCGGCATCACGCTGAGGGCGCTCGCCGTCTGCGGCCTGTCGCTCACCGCCCACTGGGCGTTCACGTTCTGGAGCGTGCAGCACCTCCGCGGCCTCGCCGAACTGTCAGGCTGGTCCGATGCCGACCGCAGCCGGCTGGTGAGCCAGGGCTTCACGGTCCTGATGCTCTCGTCGATCGCCGGCAACTTCCTTGCCGCCGGCCTGGCCACCGTGATCGGCCACCGCCGCACGATCGCAGGCATGTGCCTCGTCTATTTCCTCGCGATGGCGATCACGTATGCCGTGCCGCGGGGGCATCGGGAATTATTCGCCGCCTGGTCGGTGCTCGGCGCCTGCTCGGGCATGTTCGCGCTCTACACGATGTATCTGCCGCCGCTCTTCCCCACGCTGCTGCGAACGACGGGCGCGGGCTTCTGCTTCAACTTCGGCCGTCTCGCCGCAGCGGCCGGCACCGTCTTCTTCGGGATCTTCAGCGTGCCGGGGGATCTGCGGCCCGTGCTCTTCGCGGCGGGCTTCGTGTTCCTGCCGGCGACGGTGGCGGCGTTCTTCCTGCCCGAACTGCCCGCCACGGACGTCGGCACGAGGTCGCGGTAGCGTCGTCGGATCGTCCCAACAGGCGGCCCCGTCTGGTCCTTCGGCAGCCGTCAAAACATGCCGCCCATGCCGGCAGCCGCCGCGGCATTCGCACCACCGCGCCAACCATCCAACACCTGCTCGCCCGCCACGGCTCGAATGAGCTGGCCGGCCAAGGCGTGGAACTCCGGGGTCGCCGCATGCACCGCCAGGCTCCCTCCCACGACCGTGACCCGCGCACGGGGATCGCGGCCTTGCGGCAGGGCATCGTTGCAGAGCTCCACGAGTTTGCGGGCGAGGTCGTCCCGCGTGGCCTCGTCAGCCACCTGATACACCCGGACCGTCGGCGCTCCGGCCCCCGAGCCATCGCCCGCCGCGTCGAACTCGGCCAGTTCCCGCTCGTGCAGACCGCGGAGCAGGCCCTCGACCTCGGCGTGCGCTTCCATCGTCTGCCGGACGAGCAGCCCGGTGGCTGCCCCGTCGCCACACGGCTGGATCGAGCCCTCGCCGCCCACCGTGTTCCACGTCTGTGGAGCCACGGCGTTTTGCACCAGTTCGACGAGCGACCGGAGATCCGCAACCGGCTGCGTGCAGGAACTCAGCGGCAGCGGGTAGAGGCGGACGTCCGCAACCTGGGCTGCTGCATCCTTCGTCGTGATCACGAGCGACTCGTCGCGAATGATCCAACCGAGGTCGAGGGCGCCCAGGATGTGGCGCAACGCCGCGCGGGCGGTCGTGCCATGGCTCTTGAACGTGATGAGCAGATCGAGGTCGATGCCGGCATCTTCGAAAGCCCTTCGATCCACGAGGACGGGCACCCCGAGCGTCTCGCGAAAAGTCTCGACCACGTCGCGGAGCGGTGTCTCCGCGAAGGTCATCTGTGCTTCGAGCGGCCGCTGCAAGGCTTCGCCGATCTTCTCGTAGGCCTCGACCGTGGCGGCATCGCCCACGGGCACCACGCGAAATTCCCGGTTGAACGGCAGGCGGCTCACCTGCCGATGGATCGTCCGCAGCGGCAACGGCTGCTCCTCGGCCGGAGGAGGCGCCGCCTCCTCCGCGGCAGCCTGGGCTGCTTCGACGGGCGGGTCGGCCACCTGGGGATCAGCTGCGACCACCCGGAGGCAGCCGCAGGCGAAGGCGGCACACAGCAGCAGGCGGAATGATGCGGGAGGGTCGATAGCCATCGGATGGCTCCTTCATCGAACGGAGACTCGGACAACGCGAACGAGCCGCCCGCGACGCCGACGCATTATGGCCTGCCGCCGGTCCACGCAAAAGCAACAGCCGCCGGCCAGACCATGCGGCCGGAACGGCGGCCCGGTGCGGCCGTCAGCAGACGTTCCCGGTCGACATGCCGAGCAGCCCCAGTTCGAAGCCGCGGGCGACGGCCTGGGCTCTGTCGGCCGCGT